>JBATTM010000203.1:0-4168 GCA_049670545.1 Polyangiales bacterium | reverse complement strand
CTGGTGCTGCTGGTCGGGTGGGGCAAACGCCTTCTTTGGACGGTGACGGCCTTCACGGTCGGCCACAGCGTGACGCTCGTGTTGGCCGTCCTCGGGGTGCTCAGTGTCCCGCAGGCGCCCATCGAGGCACTGATCGCGCTGAGCATCTACTTCCTCGCGGTCGAGTTGGTTCGAAAACGGAGTGGCCGCACGACGATCATGGAGCGCATGCCCTGGCTCGTCGCGGGCGGATTCGGTCTGCTGCACGGCCTCGGCTTCGCCGGCGCGCTCGCGGAGGTCGGCCTTCCCCAAGAGGAGATCCCGCTCGCCCTGTTCTCGTTCAACGTCGGCATCGAGCTCGGCCAGCTCGCGTTCGTCGCCGTGGTTCTCGTGGCCTCACTCGCCCTCGGCCGAATTCCCGTCCGTTGGCCCGCGTGGACTGCAGATGTGCCGGCATACGTGATCGGCTCGCTCGGCGCGTTCTGGTTCTTCGCGCGCGTCATGGGTTCGGTCACGCCAATTTAACTCGACTTCTGTGGCCCTATTTGTGAGCGACCGCACAAACATGATTCAGCGTCCCGCATCTGCCCTTGTCGTGCTTCAAGGCGAAGGTGAGCGACGCTTCGTCTCGCGCCGTACCCTTGCGGCCAATGAATGGGGCTAGCCGCGCCACGTTCACTATGTCCTTGACAGTAAGTCGTAGACCAGCGGATCGTCGTGCAGTTCAGACCGGCGTCGGACGAACCCCATCATTCGACGGATCGACTGAGCCCCCACTCGTCGTTTGAAGGAGGACCCCATGACCGTATCGAGCCGGAAAGCCGCGGCGTTGACCTTGCTGATCAGCGCAGCATTCATCGTCGGCGGAGGTGAATCATCCACCGTGCATGGCAAGAAGAAAGATCGCAACCCGAGCGAGATGAACCTGAACCAGTTCCTTGGGAGCCTCCCGTCGAACGGCAGGTTCGTCTTGTTCCGTTCCTATCTACCCGCGAACGGGCGCGACAACGTCAAGCTCCCCAACATCTCCGTCGTCGAGAACGGCACGACGACAGACTTGCCCGAGTGTCCGTGGCGGGAAACCTCGAAGCGTGACCACTTCGCGGCAGAGCTCGCCGCCGCTTCGAGTAACTTCAACATTCGGCGGATCGTCCGCATCATCGCTCGCATCATCGGTCTCGATCCGAGTGGGCCGGCGCCCTATTGCTCGTGGTGGTTCGTCGTCGACAACGTCACGTTCAACATCGCCTATCCCGACGCGGCGGCGACGTATTGGGCCACGCCCTTCCTTGCTCAGGAAGGCACCGATCTGGTGATTCACGGCGAGTACGGCGACATGCGATACACGTCGTTCGGCATCTACAATCAGAAGTTCAACTACTACGAGTACTCGACCGACGGCCAGTTGTGCCCCGATGAAGACCCAGGGCGCTGCTTCGGCTCGTACATCACGGACTACCAGATCGAACCCGACGTCCCCGGCACGAGTCCTTACCAGACCGAAGGCGCGCCTACGGACTCGACCTATACAGTCACGATGACCACCCAGCCGCAGAACACGGCGGGGAACGTCCTTCCCACCCTCGTGACACAAAGCGGGTGCCTGCCTGGACAACCCCAGGATCGCTGCGCCGGCGCCGAAAACAACGATTTCGGAGACGGGGTCGGGATAAGCCAAGGCCTCTTCCCCGCTCCCTGCAACTTTGCGAACAGCCCCTTCACCTGCACGGTGCAGAGCATGTTTTCGTCCCCACCCACGGCGATTCAGTCGAGCGTCGTGAGCAACCCGGACAACGCGTATGTGCCGACGCTCGTGGACGCTCGAAATCAAATTCTGCCGCTCGACCTCCAAGAAAAGGGTCGGGTCTACGTCATTCGGGGCAAGCTCCCACGAACGCCGCTTGGCACAGAGCCGGTGGTGTGGCCGGACAACGAGAACTACGACATGCGCTACTGGTCGATGTGTACGGCCGTCTACTTCGTGCCGTATCCCACGACCGAGAGCCCCGACGCCTGCGTCGCCGACCTGCAGATCAACCGAACCAACAAGGCTGGCGTCCCGAAGAAGAACGGCAACTGGTATACGATCGTCGTGTCGACCGAAGATTCGAAGCCCAAGGGGCGATTCGGCCGGCCGTACGACTTCGCTGCAGTTGGAGCCAACTGGCTCGAAGCGACGAACCTCACGCGCACCATCCTCGTCATGCGGAACATGGTTCCTTCCGTGGATTCGTGCCCGACTTGCGACGACGGATTCAAGCAAGCGGCCCAGAACGCACCGCGCGACGGAAGCTGGATCAGCCTCTTCAAGGCTCTCGGCAACTACTACCCGGCGGTCACGGCGTGGTGCACCACCGAGCACTTCGAGGAGAATGGCTGGGGCGGATGCGTCGGGCCCAAGATCCCCAACACCGGTGGGCAAGTGAACGACGACCCGCCCGAAAGTGGCGTTCCGTTCTAGACCTGACACGCTAGGGTCAGACACCCGCACCGGGCGATCCAAAGGGTCGCCCGGTGTTTCCTTGTAGGGAGGTATACGTTGAGGCGGTTCGGAGCAACATCTATCGCCATCGCAATGGCACTCCTGGTTCTGCTGGCTCTTGGGTGTACCAAGAAGCGACCCCAGCCTGCAGAGGAACGCGCGAGCACCGTCTCTTTGCCGATGGTACCCAAAAGCGTAAACGCCCAGATGTCCGAAGAGATCGGCCCCCTATCGGTGCACGAGATCGCGAACGAGCGCGGCGACATTCACCTTCGGGTGGAAGGAACCAAGGCGCCCACACTCACGATGGTCGACGGAATCGAAGGTGATCACGAGTTCGTTACGGAAGTCACGGGTGGAACCGTGCATTGCGTGATCTACGCCGATCGACGGGATGCAGCCGAGATCGCCGAAAGCTGGCTTCTGAAAGAACTGGACGGCGCCAACTGGTACGCCCTCGACCGCGTCGGAGCGTCCGCCGTCGAAGGACGCCCGTTCCTGTATCTGTCCGCGGTCACGCGTACGGGAGAAGGCGACGCACGGGCGTGGGGCAGTGTGCAGGTTGCGGTTGGGGTCGTGAACTTCGAGACCTTTGCGTGCGTGACGGAGCGCCCTGGTATCCGTGCGGCCTTCCTCCGCATCTTCGAGGGCGCGTTCCAGTCGTTGCAAACCCGAGACACCGAAGCCCCCCATGACTTGACCTATCAAGCCGTGACGATTCTCACCTCGAAAGGCGGGACGACGGCCGGTTTCGCCGAAGACTTCGTGGCGCTCAGGACCGATGGAGGCGCGACTCGCCAACGCCGCGCATCGCGCCTCACCATCGTCGGGGAGCGACAGCTGCTCGCGACGGACGACAGTCGCGTGGAACGCTCGATCGACGACATCGTCGTGCTCGGCCACTACCAGGGTCGCGCGTCCGACAATCTGCCGTACGGACTTCAAATGACGCTACGCAGTCGTGGCCCAAGCAGGTACGAGGTCAATGGGGCCGTGGGCGACAAGCCTTTCGAGGCGAGCTTCGAGCTCGAGACACCCATGCCTGAGCTCCGAGCTCAGGTCGAGGAGTTGGTTCGCCTCAGCGAAGGGGACGCGCAGCCCGAAGTCCAGTACGAGGAGTTTGACCCGACGCCGGATGTGCGCGGGCCGATCGGCGTTCGCATCGTTCGCCGTGCGCGCGACAAAGAGGGTGCGACAGTCGCGCTCACCGTTGGCAGCGCAGAGGGAACCGGCCGCGTCAATCGGGTTGGACAGCTGGTCTCGACGCGATTCGCGCAGGGGGGCGACGAGCTCGAGACTCGCCTCGTGTGGGCAACCGGGACACTCGAGAAGAACAAGCCGGGCGCTCGCCGCCACCCCCCAGCGTCGACCCCAATGGGTGTCACCGAGTAACGCGGCGATCGATAAAACGATGCGCACAATTCCCGAATCTCGCGGCCGAATTGTCGCTTCCCTTCGACGTGTGTGCAGTGATAGCGTGGTTCCCCCCAGGAGGCCCCGCCCGGCCCCGAAACACGGAGTGAGACGATGGCTCTGCACCACCACACAACAGAGGGATGGAGGCTTCCCTTCTACCTCTGCCTCGGCTTGCTTTCCGCATGCGGCTCCGGTGTCTCTGAAGGGCCGTCGGGCTCGTTGAGCCTGGATCTGGTGCTCCGAAACGGCGCGGCCATTGACGAGGTCTCCTGGCAGATCACCGGCGGAGAC
>JBATTM010000202.1:0-5952 GCA_049670545.1 Polyangiales bacterium | reverse complement strand
GTGTGTGACGCCAAACCCGACCTGGTCATCATGGCGCTCGGCTGCCCGAAACAAGAGTTGCTCATGCACACCTGGAGCGAAGCGCTTGCGCCGGCCGTTGCGATCGGAAGCGGGGCAGCGCTCGACTTCATCGCGGGAAACGTGAGCCGTTCACCCACGTGGATGTCTGATGCGGGGCTCGAATGGCTCTATCGACTGGCCCGGGAGCCGACCCGACTCGCGCACCGATACCTCGTGCGCGACCCTGAGATCATCAAGATCGCATGGGAGATGATGCGTCTTCCGCCCGAGGCACGCGTCCTCGACGAAAACTAAATAGGCGGTCGTTGAGGCGGGGTGTCTGAGGGAGAGTGTGACGGCTTGGCGCCATTGCCGTCTCCATCGCTCGTCTTCGCTTGAAACTCGCGAGGGGGACGCGGAGCTGGCGGCACGATGCTCTCCGGCGGGATCGTGGTCCGCAGCATCCGTGTACCCCAAGGCGCCCGCGCGATGACGAACAGCGACAGGAGGATCAGCACCAACACGATCCCGGCCAACCACCGATTCGGCTCCCGCTTCTGGAAGACGTCGCCTTGGCCCACTTCAGGGGTTCGCCGCGGTGCGAGTTCGAGGCCGTACTCTTCGGCAATGTCGATCATGCGGGTGCCGTGGATCACCGGGACTCCGGACTCGAGAAACGCGCCCAGCACCGACGGTGGCATATCGTCGATTCCTTTGGGCAAGCGCCGATTGAGACCCGCGAGGAACTTTCGTTTCCCAACTTTCGTCCCCACGGAAACGGTGCCGCCACCCACGTTCACGTAAGCGCGAATAGGCCGGTCACCCGCGTTCTCGTAGTAGATCCGCATTCGTTCACGGACACGATTTTGGTCGACGGCGGCAAGTTCAGAAGGCGCTTCTTCCGCAATCTCGTCGACGGTCGGTTCTGCGGAGTCCTTGAGGACGCCAATGCCGGGGATGTCATTCCGCTCGATGGCACGCGTAAGCATTTTGTGCCCGCGACTGGTGAGACCGATCGCCTCGTCGCCAACCCCACCGAGAGAGGCAGCCACGGACTTATAAGGAAAGACGCCATCCTTGCGAAGCGAAGTTTCCATGTCCAGCCACGTGAACCCGGGATTGTTGGCACCCCACTGGGAGGCCGCGGTGCTCGAAATGATGATCGGCTCGACGTCCAGCTCGTGCATCGCTGCGTACACCGCAATGTTGAACGCGGGGAACGACCCCGAGAGACCCACCGCGACGACGTCCCCACTCTTGATACCAATGTCTTTGAGCCACTGGACGACGACCGCAGCGAAGTTGGGATTGACGGTCGTCTGTTTGGACACAAGGCTGCCACTTCCGCTTGTGATCGGGGAGAGCAACACGCCGATCAAGCGCGAACCGGACGGATCGGTCTTCTCGAGCGTGGGTAGCCCTCGCTTCTCCGACTCCGCGCGGATCGTCCCCAACGCTTCTTGCGCTTTTCGAGCTGCGAGCATCTTCTCTGCATAGTGAGGCTGCTGCTCCTCGGTGGGAAATCGCTCGACCGCAACGAGCCCGGTGATCGCCAACGCAGCGACCAGCGCACGTTGCACCTGCGACGCCCCCTCCGGCTTCCAATACATGCCTCTCATAACGTGATGTCTCCAATGAAGACGACGAGAACCATGCGCACGAGGATCGCCGCGGTAACCAGGCTCAGGGTCGTCTCCAGCACACCTTGACGCTGATACCAGATCGCGATCAGCCCCGGAATGATGAAGCCGATGATCGCGGCCTCCGAAAACGGCGTGATCTGGCTCCCGAGCCACCATCGAAACATCATGCCGACCAAGTAGCCAACGAGAATCGTCAGTGCAGTTCTGCGCCGTCCGTAGACGATCGCGACCTGGGACAAGCTCCTCAGGATCCCGAAGGTCACGAGCGCGGCGAGCAGCGTCAGAGCTACGTCCGTCGGGCGATCCGCGAACATGGCGATGTAACCCGGCACGACCATGCCCCCTGCCGCCAAGCCGAACAGTTCCCCGTAAAGAAGACTCGCAGCGAGGCCGAGACCGATCGACAATGAAAGCAACTCAATTTCTGGCATGTTCTGTCCCCCGATTGGCGAAGTATTCGGCCAGCGCCAACCCCGGCCCCGCGATGTTCCCGAGCCCCATGACGAGAGCGGACGACTCTGCGAGACCAAGAAGAATTTCGAAGATGTCCGCCGGATGTGTCCGATCGACGAAGACGAGCCGAGTGGGATCGAGCCCGCACTTCACCGCCGCGCGCGCGAAAATATACTGGCCGGTGCCGAGAAGAACCACCTCGTCCGCCTGCGTCCAATCCGAATAGGATTCGCCGAGCTGCTGCGAGCGATCGGCGCGATCCGATCGACAGTTGAAGACCGCGATACGCCTCTTGAGGTCGCGGTGTCGCCGGAGTGACTGCTCCCAGATATACTTCGTCGAGATCGGATCGTTCGCAGCGAACCCGTTGACGAAAACGAGCTTCCGACCAAAGAACTCGAGGCTCTGCTCCGTCATCGCGCCAGGGTCGGGACGGGCGCGCCACATACCGCGAAGCGCCGTCTCGACGTCGACCCCGAGCTCCGCGCAGGTCGCGAGGGCCAGCTCGACGTTCTCTTGGTGCTCGAGGTAGGGGAACCCAGCCATGTCGTCCTCGGTCACGGGACGCTCGATGTCGTCGGCGGCCCGAAACCGTGAAGACCGGTCGGCCGCGACTTCCCTGAAGAACGCCCGATGCTTCTTCTCGGCGCTCAAAAACACACCTTCGAACGGGACGGTCGCAACCAATGCCCTCGCGACGTCGTCTTCCGTCGGCCCCATGACGTCGAGGTGGTCGGGGCGCGCGTTGGTGATCACCCCGTGTGTTGCGCGAACCAGCTTCACCTCTGACAACCATTGAAGCTGCGGCTGCAACGCCATGCACTCGACGACGAGAGCTTCCGCCCGTTGCGCCGCCGCCATCGTCACCGCCTGCTTCTGCTCGATGATGTTGGCGCCACCAGGGCGATAGACGGGGACCTCACGTCCGTTGGGCAGAACGAACCGAGGAACCGTGCCGGTGGTCTTGGCGACGGTACGCACCCCCGCCTCGCGAAGCCCCGCGGCGATCAGCCGGGTCACGCTGGTCTTTCCGCGCGTCCCGTTCACGTGAATCCGAACGGGGATTCGTTTGAGGCGGCGGCGATGGAGCACGAACTCCAGCACTCCGAGCAGTGCAAGGAGCCCGCACGTGGACAGGATGATGAGAATCTCTTTCGTCACCGGGACGCCCCCTCATCGCGCACGACGACGCGATTCGGCCAGCTTGTATCAGCTCGCAGGTTGGTAGCAACCGTGCCCGTTATCGCCCTGATCGACGATTGCAGGCCACTTTCCGTGCATTCGCGTCACTTGCATAGGGCTCGTAATCTAAGCCCTAGAGATGATAAAGATTGTAATGAACTGTCTGTGAACCTGGACACCTACACCTCTAAGGAGCAATACCGACCCTAAGGGGTAATACGTGATTCGAGGGGTATTGTTCGCGGCCATCGGCCTGTTTTTAGTCTCTTGCCAGGGGGTCATCGGAGGCTCGGACGCGGTCGGCGGCGGCCGCGACGGTGACTCCGGGAGCCTTCCGCCGAGCGGCAGCCTTGGGGCAAGCTTTCCAAGCCAGGCTTCGATGCTTCGAATGACGAAGCAGCAACATCGGAGGGCCGTCGAGGATCTCTTCGTCCATTTCTTGGGTGGCGACGCTCAACCTGTACTCGATGCGATCGATCCGATCTACGGGATCATCCCGGACGATCCATCGGAGCTCGACTTTGGGGAGCTGGTGGGTTCGACCTTCAGTCGGATGTCGCAGAACGTGGGCGAGCTCCACGTCCGCGGGTACTTCGACATCGCCGTCGCGGCAGCGGATTCCGTGGTCGGTGACAACCTGAGACGCCAAGCGATCTTCGGAACATGTGTCGACGAGAACCTGGCCGACCACAGCGCGTGCATCGGCGAGTTCATCGACACGTTTGGGCTCTGGACCATGCGCCGGCCGTTGAATGACGGCGAGCGAAGCTTTTTCCTCGATACCGTGTTCGCGGACGGAGGCCGAAACTACGAGGCGACGCCGCAGGCGATGCAAGACGTCCTCGCGGCGATGCTGATGTCGCCGAACTTCTTGTACTTCGTTCGCGACCAGGGGAAGGAAGTCGAAGACGGTTTGTACGAACTAGACGCGTACGAACTGGCCTCCAGGCTCTCGTTTCACTTCTGGAGCTCCATGCCTGACGAGGAGCTTTTCGACGCCGCAGCAGACGGTTCACTTCTCACGGAGGCGGGATACCGAGCGCAGGTCGAACGAATCTACGAGGACCCGCGCACGGACGACACCTTCGCCCGCTTCTTCTTCGAGTGGCTAGAACTGTACCGTACGGGCGACCCCTTTGGCGGCGTCGCATCGCTTGAGCCGCAGAAAATGGCATTCATTGAGGGTGCGGACGTCTCGCCGGCATTGCGCGACAATATGATCGCCGAGGTGCTCGACATGAGCGAGCACTATCGTGAGGCGGGAACATTCGACGATCTGTTCACGAGCACATCGTCGTTCGCGCGCACCGATGACTTGGCCGAAATCTACGGCGTCACACCATGGGACGGGGAGTCCACACCACCGGAGTTTCCCGAACCGGAACGGCTCGGCGTCCTCGGGAGAGGCGCGCTCTTGTCGGCCGCGACGGTGTACACCCACCCGATCCTTCGTGGTGTGAGGATCCGCGAGAACTTCCTCTGCGACGAACTCGGATCGCCCCCTGCAGACGTCAACGGTGCTCCAGACGAAGTCACCGCCACGATGACCACGCGAAGGCGCATCGAGGCGCTTACCAGTCCCTCGAGCTGCAGTGGCTGCCACCAGCTGATCAACGGGCTCGGCTTCCCGCTCGAAGCCTTCGATGCACTTGGGCGTCATCGTACGGATGAGATGATCATCGACGCGGAAGGCGGCGTGTCGATGGCCCCGATCGACCTCGAAACGACACCGTTCATCGAAGGGGCTTCAGACGGAACCGTCGTATCAGGACCCACCGACCTGGTGGACGGTCTGCTCGAGAGCGGAAAGCTGCAGCGTTGTTTCGCGACCCACTACGTCCGGTTCGCGCTCGGCCTCGCAGCCGATCCTAGCTACGGAGGCGATGTCGCCACGATCGACGCGCTCGCTCAAGAGATCGTCGACGGCGCATCGCTCGCAGAATTTTTCAAGGGAGTCGCGTTCATGCCGGCATTCCAACAGCGTTTGAGAGGAGATCAGTCTTAATGCCCGTACGTCAGCTGGGCCGCCGCCACTTCCTGTTTGGGACGGGTGGAGCCGTTCTTTCGATTCCATTCTTGCACTCGCTCTCGCCACGGTCGGCGAAGGCTCAAGCACCGGATCCGCGCTTCTTCGTCGCGTACTTGACCTCCCACGGCGGCGTCTGGCCCCAGTACATGTACCCGGGCGAGCAAGTCTTGAACCGTTCACACAACCTCTACAGCGATCACACGATTCGGTACGGCAGCCTCTCGGCCTCGTCTTCCGGGGGCCAGACGGCGTTGTCAAAGGTGCTGACGAGCGCGTCGGGCGAAATGCCTCAAAGCCTCGTCGACAAGATGATGATCTTGCGCGGACTCGACATGCCCTTCTACGTGGGACACAGCACCGCGCACGTTCTAGGCAACTACGAACGACGCGACCAGGGGCCTGACACCGTCGACCTCTACGTACCGACGATCGACCAGGTTCTCGCGGCATGGTCGGGCTTCTATGGGGCGGGCGACCCTTACTACTTGAAGTCCATGCACGTCGGGGGTGGCCTGTCCTGGATCGAGCGGTCCGCAGGCATCCAATCGATGTCGCCAACGACCAGTCCCGACGTGCTCTTCCGCACGCTGCTTTCGACCGTCTCTCCGTATGATCCTCCGGGGGGGCCGACGCCCACGCCGACGC
>JBATTM010000201.1:0-14900 GCA_049670545.1 Polyangiales bacterium | reverse complement strand
CCAGGCGCTCCGCGAGCGCTTCGGCACGGCGGGTCTCACGCGGGCCTCGCTGATTTCGGCTCCCACCCTCAAGCGGGAATCACACCGCGAGAAAACGTAGACATCAAGCGGATGTGTGAATCGCTCCGGTCTCTCATTGACACGCTGGTACCGTGCCTTTAGGGTCCCGTTTGTTGCGAAAGTGGGACGCAGCGTTGTGAAGAACCTCCGTAGATAGACGGGATACACGGGACGAACGGGATGAATGCTCGGCATACTAAGTTCATCTTCGTGACAGGGGGTGTTGTCTCCTCCATCGGCAAGGGCCTCGCGGCGGCGTCGATGGGTGCATTGCTCGAAGCGCGCGGCCTTCGGGTGACCAACATCAAGCTCGACCCCTACATCAACGTCGATCCCGGGACGATGTCGCCCTATCAGCATGGCGAAGTGTTTGTCACTGACGACGGCGCAGAGACCGACCTCGACCTCGGCCACTACGAGCGTTTCACCCGCGCCACCATGACGAAGGCCAACAACTTCACCACGGGGCGCATCTATGATGCCGTCATCTCCAAGGAACGTCGGGGCGAGTATCTTGGCGCGACGATCCAGGTGATTCCGCACATTACCGATGAGATCAAGGCTCGTGTGAGGGAAGCGACCCGCGACGTCGACGTCGCGATCGTCGAGATCGGCGGCACCGTGGGTGACATCGAGTCGCTCCCTTTCCTCGAGGCGGTCCGCCAACTCCGGGCCGAGCTCGGTTCGCAAAACAGCGTGTCCGTCCACGTCACCCTCGTTCCCCACATTGCCGCAGCGGGCGAGCTCAAGACGAAGCCCACCCAACACTCGGTCAAAGAGCTTCTCGGCCTCGGGATCCAGCCCGAGCTACTCCTGTGTCGCGTCGATCGCGAGTTGCCCCGTGCGTTGCGCGAGAAGATCGGGCACTTCTGCAACGTGCCCGTCGATGCGGTGATCGCCGCGCCTGATGTCCGCGTGATCTACGAGCTTCCGTTGACGCTTCACGAGCAAGGGCTCGATCGGCTTCTGGCGGAGCGCCTCAACATTTGGGCGCGCGACCCCGATCTCTCCGTCTGGCGGCGAACGGTCGACCGGTATTTATCTCCCGGACGGGGCCACGTATCGATCGCGCTCGTCGGGAAGTACGTCCACCTTCGTGATTCGTACAAGTCGTTGCACGAGGCGTTGGTGCACGCGGCTCTCGAATGCGACGTCAAGCTCGACCTCGACTACGTCGATAGCGAGGACCTCGAGCGCGGAGACCTCGATGACCTTCTCGGTCGGCACGACGCGATTCTGGTCCCTGGTGGGTTCGGCGATCGCGGGGCGGAAGGAAAGATTCGCGCGATCCAATACGCCAGGGAAAACAACGTGCCGTTCTTCGGGATCTGCCTCGGCATGCAGATGGCGGTCGTCGAGTACGCGCGCAACGTCTGCGGCCTCAAGGCTGCCAACAGCGCAGAGTTCGACGCCAAGGCGCCCGAACTCGTCGTCGACATCATGCCCGACCAACTGGATGTGGAAGACAAGGGCGCGACCATGCGCCTCGGCGCGTACCCGTGCACCATCAAAGCGGACTCCCTCGCCGCGAAGATTTACGGCACGACCACGATCAGCGAGCGTCACCGCCATCGGTTCGAGGTGAACAACAAATACCGCGACGAGTTGGAGCGCGGCGGCCTGTCGCTGTCAGGGCTGTCGCCGGATGCGCGTTTGGTCGAGATGGTCGAGCTCCGCGACCATGCGCACTTCGTGGGCTGCCAGTTCCACCCCGAGTTCAAGAGCAAGCCACATCAGCCCCATCCGCTCTTCACGAGCTTCGTCAAATCCGCCGTCGAGCACCATGCGCAGCGGGGTCGCACCGCAAGTGGGACCACCGAAGTCCACGTGAATTGACCGGCCGTCCTCGCTCAAGCGGGTAGATGGACTGTCCAGGCGCGCAGGTTTAGGATCGGGGGGTGACCGCTCGCCCTCGGCGCAATTGGCTGACGATTCCGACACGCATCGTGCTTGGGTACATCGTGATCCTGGTTGCATTCGGGATCGTCGGAGGCCTGAGCTACTTCCAACACCATCGGACCTCCCAGACGTTGGGGTTGCTGCAGGATGGGTATCTTCCGCTCGCGCTCACGCTCGGGCAGGCCAAGGCGACCCAGAGTGTCTACGCGAATCTTATCGAGCGCGCCCTCGAGTCCGAGCAGACCGGGCCCACGAAGGCGTGGCTTCGCGCCGCCCTGAGGATTCGGCCCACGACCTTGCTTCGGGCGTATGAGGGTGTCGAGAATGCAGAAGCGCTGGCCGCGAAGCTGGGGCGACCGGCGCCGCTCCGCTCGGTGCGCCGCGAGCTCGACGCGATCGACACGGCCTACCAGGCGATCGACAAGGACTACGAACGGCTCTTCAGCTTGGTCGACGAGGAGCCCGAGGCCGTCGATGCGTTGATGACCGGCCTTCGATCGACTGAGCAGCGGATCGAGCGCAACTACGACAGGGCGTCGCAGAGCGTGCAGCAACGGATTTCGCGCACCAGTGCGCTCGCCGCAGAGCAGGAACGTCGGGCGACCTTTCTCTTGGGGCTGTTTGGGCTCCTTGCACTGGTCGTCGGGGTCACCGTGACGTTCCTTTCGCAGCGGCTGCTCCGACCGATTCCGCTGCTGCACGAGCGCGTGGCGGCCGTGGCGCGCGGGGATCTGTCGAGTGCGGTCGACGTCAGGCGCGATGATGAACTTGGTCAACTCGTGGCCGAGTTCGAGCGCATGGTGAAGGCGCTTGCCGCACGTGATCAAAGCCTTCGGGAGGCGTCGCTTGCAGAGCAACGGTTGCAGCGGATGCAGGTCCAGATCGTCGAGGCCCTTCGCGCCGCGATCGTGGTGATAGACCGTTCGCACGTGATCAAGACCACCAATCCGGCCGCCGACGAGATTCTTGGTGTCGGGAGTCGCGACGTCGGGCTCGATCTCGACGAGACCTCGCTCTCGCGGCGGTCGCCGCAGCTCGGCGCCGCGATTGAGAAAGTCGCTGCCGGCGGTGGCGCGATGACGCTCGAGGGCGAGCGTTTGCCGGGCTTCAACGAGAGCCTGGTGGACGTGCTGGTGACTCCGTTCGGTGATGAGGCAGGCGACGAAGGGGTGCGGGGCGTGCTGGTCGTGGCCGATGACGTATCCGAGGCCGTGGCGACCAAGTCGCGGTTGATTCAAACCGAGCGCCTCGCCGCGATCGGGCGGATGGCCGCGCATGTCACGCATGAGGTGCGCAATCCGTTGTCGAGCATCGGCCTCAACGTCGACATGCTCGGCGAAGAGCTCCCCGAAGGAGACAGCGAGAGCAAGAAGCTCATGGAGTCGATTCAGCGCGAGCTCGAACGACTCGAGAGCATTACCGAAGAGTACCTACGCCTCGCGAGGCTCCCGGAGCCCTCGCTCACTCCGGAGGATCCGACGGATCTCCTTCTCGACACCGTCGGGTTCGTGCAACGTGAAATGGACGCTGCGGGTGTGGAACTCACCGTCGATCTTGGCCGGCCGCTTCCGGCCGTGGCCATGGATGAACCACAGCTTCGCCAGGCTTTGCTCAACCTGTTGCGCAACGCGCGCGAGGCGATGCCCGATGGAGGACACGCCAAGCTCGAGGCGATGCGGTACGAGGGCGGTGTGCGGGTGCAAGTGCATGATGAAGGCGCTGGTATCGGCGATGAAGATCGCGAGCACGTGTTCGATTTGTTCTACACGACCAAGGAGCGCGGCACAGGCCTCGGGTTGCCGCTCACCCAGCAGATCGTCGTGGCGCACGGTGGGAACATCGCCTGCAAGCCACGGCTTCCGCACGGCACGACGTTCGAGGTGTGGTTGCCCCCGGCCGCACAAACGACTAGTGGTGCGCCCGTGCGGAGGGCTGGATGACCAGAGCAGATGGGCGTGCGTACGATGCGCTGCGGCCGGTTTCGATCGATGCGAATGTGCAACGCTATCCCGAAGGGTCGGTGTTGTATCGGAGTGGCAAGACCGCGGTCCTGATCGCGGCGTCGGTGTCGCAAGGCGTGCCCGACTGGATGCGCGATAGCGGTCGCGGTTGGCTCACCGCCGAGTACGCGATGCACCCGCGCGCGAACCCCGAGCGAAAGCGTCGCGACGGGCGCAACGGACGCATCGACGGGAGGACGTCGGAGATCCAACGGCTCGTCGGAAGGGCCCTTCGTGCGGCGATCGATTTCGAGAAACTTGGGGAGCGCACGATCACCGTCGATTGTGATGTCCTCGATGCCGATGGTGGAACACGCACCGCTTCGATCACGGGTGGCATGGTCGCGATGGCGATCGCGCTCGACAAGCTTCGCGCCACCGGGCTGGTGAAGAAGGGCGTCCTGCGAGAGCCGATCGCCGCGATCAGCGTGGGGCTCATCGAAGGGCGCCCGATGCTGGATCTTTGCTACACGGAGGACCGCGACGCCGAGGTCGATCTCAATGTGGTGGGCACACCGACCGGGGGCGTCGTCGAAGTCCAAGGTACGGCCGAAGGTGCGCCGATCCCGCGCGAGAAGCTCGACCACATGATCGATGTCGCGATGGAGTCGCTTCCCGCATTGGCCGAGCAGCAGGCGCGGTCACTTCGAGATCTCGACATCGATATCGACCGCTTGCTGCCGTGATGCGGGTCGTCCTCGCGACGGGCAACGCCGGCAAGCTTGCGGAGTACCGGCGACTGCTGGCCGACGTGCCGGGGTTGTCGCTCGAGTCGATGGCCGAGCATGGCGGGCCGATCGAAGTCGTGGAGGACGGCGATACGTTTCATGCGAATGCAGTGAAGAAGGCGCGCGCTGTCGCGGCGCATACCGGCCTTGCGGCGATGGCGGACGACAGTGGACTCGAAGTCGATGCCCTCGAGGGCCGTCCGGGTGTGCATTCGGCGCGGTACGCCGGGGTGGATTCGAGTGACGCGGAGAACAATGTAAAGTTGTTGGTAGCACTTCGCGATACTGCGGGCGTGGCGAGGAGCGCGCGGTTTCGATGCGTGATCGTCCTGGTAGATGAAGCGGGGCGCGAGCTCGTCACGGTGGACGGCGCCTGCGAAGGGCGAATCTCAGAAACCCCGCGCGGCGCGCATGGATTCGGCTACGACCCCCTCTTCATCGCCGAAGGGGAGACGCGAACCATGGCGGAGCTCGAGCCCGCGGAGAAGAACGCGATCAGCCATCGCGGCCGCGCCTCGAAGAAGCTTGTGGCCGCGCTACTCGCCCGTTGACTCGATGCCTGGCGATCGAGATGGACCAAACCGCTTCGCTGCGCGCTCCCGAGCCTTGGCCGCCTCGACTTCGCGGTCGCGCGGATTTGCTTCCGTCGTGAGAGCCGCAAGCAAATCCGTGGCCGCCAGCGCAACCGACTCTATCGCCGCGTCGAACGCGGGCTGATTTGCCCGGGAAGGTTTGTGGAACCCGCTGAGCTTGCGAACGAACTGAAGTGACGCAGCGCGAACTTCTTCCTCTGTCGCGGGCGGTTCGAAGTTGAACAGAGTCTTGATGTTTCGACACATGAGAGCCTCCGACAGGATTCAATTCGTGAAGGGCTGCGGTCGTCGCATACGCCACATGAGCAACAGCGGCACGAGAGTGTATGGGATGTTCACGAGGAAGACCATGAGCAGATTCGCTTGCGCGCGGTTGGCAGGGTCGAGAAACTCGTACCCGAAATAGACCACGGTCGAGTAGACGATCGCAGTTCCGTAAAGAAGTGCGGGAACTCGAATCCAATTGCGTTCGCGTACCAGCGCGTAGATGAGTACCAAATAGAAGATGCCGAATACGTACGCGTCGATCGTACACATGATCCGAAGCCACAACGGCGTGTCGAGAAAGATCGGATCGAACGAGTGTGCGTACCAGTACCACGACCGCCCGAATACATCGGTGGCGGAAGACAGGTCGACGCCGAAGACGATGTACTGCTCGTACACGAGCGACGTCACCGCGAACACGCAGACCACAGGCTCAGAAAGAGGTCGAACGGGCGGCGGCGGAGCGGCATGCCCGACGATACAAGATCGCGCCCAAACATGGGCGAGGGAACAGAGGGAGCCCTGACGGAGGGCGGTTGGGCCCCAGTGGAGCGCGCGAGTTGCAGCGGGGCGGGTCATCGGCTACCCACCTTGCCGGTCAAAGCCCGAGTTTCGGGGTGTAGCACAGCCTGGTAGTGCGCATGCTTTGGGAGCATGAGGTCGCTGGTTCGAATCCAGTCGCCCCGACTAAGGATTTCGTACGCCTCGGTGCTCTGAGCTGAGCGGCGGGATTCGCTGCAAGCTTGGCGCGAGTTCGGCGAGTTCGGGGACGGGCTGAAGTTTTTCAGTTTTCATTTCGCGCTCAGGACGAAACTAAGAAACTTCAGCCCGTCCCCGCTCGACCTACGGTACGTACGTCTTTCGCCGGCCGCACTCCAGCAGCAAGGCAACGGCTAGAAGAAGTCTCCGATCAGGGTGTTTGGACAGGTTGGCATCTGCCCAGAAAGCACTGTCCCTCGGTCAGCGAGTCTATGGTGCAGCTGCTGCCCGTCGCTAGTTGGGTGTTCGAACACGAGAACGTGGTGAGGTCGCAAGCATCATTGGTGCATGAGTTTTCGTCGGCGCAATCGAAGTCGTTGAGGCATTCGACCGGAGAACATGGACCGACGGTGCCCTCGATGATCGAGGCACACGTGTTGAACTCCTCGTAGGTAGTGGTAAACACGCCGCCATCGCCCGTGTCACAGCTGAACCTCCGACTGGCCGTGGCGAAGGGGCTATTCGGGTTCAGGTCTACCGGGAACGCGACCCTGAGACTGGCCTCGAACGCGGCGTTGCTGCCGTTCTGGCCCGGTATGGTCTCCGTGATGAACCGGCTGTCGCGCGTGTAGGTGACACATCCGGTCACCGAGGCGGGATCCGCTGCAAGCTTGGTGAGCACGTCCTCTTCGTCGAAGCATGGGCATGATTCCGCCTTCGGGCATTGCGAACTCAGTTCGCCGTTTGACGCGAGGGACGGGTTGAATCGCAAGAGCTCGCAAACGAGGTCGACTCCGCTAGAGCCGCCACCGGGGGGTATCGTCGCGGCGGTCCCGTCGTCACAGGAGATGGTGACTACTCCGGTTGCGTCGGTGTCGACGCTACACGACGTGCCGTCTCCGCCCGGCTCACCTGGTGGGCCCTGAGGTCCACCGGCGCCGTCTGCGACCACGGCTTCGGTCCCGTCGTCGCACGTGATCGTCGTCGTAGCGGACGCATCGTCGCGAGACACTGTGCAGGACGTCCCGTCCATCCCATCGCAAACCGATTGACTAGACGCCACCGAGTCGACGACCCCGTCTCCGTTTGCATCCGGTCCGGAACTGATGAGGGCGCCTCCGTTCGGGCACTCGTCGAGTGAAGCTGGGGCAACGTTGACGACGAAGTTCGTTCCACCACCACCCCCGGCACCGAGGTCGAGCTCGACGAACCTTCTTCCGTCGCAGTAGAGGAACTGTTCGGTGCTCGTGACGTAGTACACTTGTGCCCGCCGCCCGAACCAGCAGACCGGCAACTCTCCGAATGTCGCCGTAGTGATGGCCCCGAGCGGGGATCCGTTTGTCGGCTGAGAGTCGCCGGCCCCACCACATCCAATCGAAAACGCAACCAAGAGAAACGCTGCCGCGATCGGCGCTGCTACGAGGGTCTTCATACCTAATATCTCCGTGGCGCGCGCAAGTGTACGAATGCCGAGCCCAGGCACGCAGCGCGCGCGGTCTACACCTGGAGGGCAAGGCGACGGACGAATCGGCGTCTGCCCGGCGTGCTCACGGTCCAATGAATCGGTGCACCCGTCAATACGTAATTGGTGCGTGTGATGCGCGGGGGGTTCATGTGGAGCCGCTTCGCGCAGGTCGCTTCCAGTCGTGGAACGTCTCGCTGAGATGTTGAGCGTGGTTGCATGCTTTGCTTCCCGGACTTCATGCAAGACCGCCAACCACGGTGCGGTTGTTCCGACGCACCAATTACGTATGGCGGCCCGGCGTTCGTTCAGCGTAGAGTTCTCCGGTTCGAGGTGCGGGAACGCCTCGGCTCAGAGAGGACACATACATGAGCAATCGCCCCAGGGTTCTTTGGGCCCTCGCCATCACTCTCCTTGCACTATTCGCGACGGGTTTCGGAAGCTGCTCGAAGCGCTTCAACCCTGTTCAAGTCTGCCTCGAGAACGAGCGGGGAGACCTGCAGGTCATCACTGCGCGAAGCGCCGGAAAGCTTGCGCTATTGCGGGCGAAGGGTGCGACGCGATTCGGGCGGGGGCTCGATGAGAACTGCGAGGGTGGGTTGCAGCTTGCGCTGGACGATGGCTTGCCAAGGTCGCGACCGACCCTTCCCGGACTCGATGGGGCGGAGCCTCGGGTGGTCGGCGCCGCGGTGTTTTCGGACGGAACGCAAGACGAGTTTATCGAGAATGAGATCCAGATTCAGGTCTCGGGCGACGCAGAGCTGGAAGATTTTCTCAATACCTACGGTGGCGAGCTGCTTCGCGACGACACCGTGATCGGCATGGCCGATGATGGCTCGAGGCTCGAGCTTCCCGATGGGGCGGACGGCTGGCACCTGGTGCGGATCAACCCCAATCGCGTGCCGCTCGACCAGGCATTGGCCTCGTTCTGGAACGCGGGCATCCGGGGCGACATCCAGTTCTCCTCGCAGGCGATGGCCGCGACGCTTGCGGTCGTGGTCTTTGAAGAAGATGCCGAGCTCGGCGCCAACCAAGTGCTCGAGAAGCAGCAACTGCTGGAGCATCCGAAGGTCGCCAACCCGATGTCGGATGCCGACTACGTGGACTTCACCCTGAGCGGCGTCATGACCGACGACAACGAGCCAAGCGAGCCGGGCGACCAAGGACTATCCATCGGGACGTATCCTGCCCAGCGGTACCTGAGGCACACGGGTCTGCCGCCGATACGCTTCGGTGGGGAGTGGACGCCGGCGAGGGTCGCGGTAGTGGACGATGGGTTCTCCCTCGATCCTACGACAGGTATCGGCAACCCGGACTATGTGAGCGCGCTCGGGATTCCCGGGGTGGCTCCGCTGCAGGTTGACATCACCAACGGCGACATTCGCGCCGGCCAGTTGTTCGACACGACCGACAAGCCTTGGCACGGGCAGGGCGCGTTCGGGGTGTGCTGTGCTGCTCCACGCAATCGATTCGGCGGAGCTGGCAGTGGCGGCGAGTATGTCAGGCCCATCTTGATCAAGATGGGGGGCAGCGTGTGGGAGATGGCCGCGGCCATTCGCTCCGCCGCCGCTATGGGTGCGGCCGTAGTCAACGTGAGCTGGGGAAACGAGTGCGGCGGCTGGTGCGAGTGGCCGAACGACTCCGATCTCCAATCGGCGATTTTCAACGTCACTGCGTTTGGCGGGGCCGTCTTTGCGAGCGCAGGGAATGACGGCGACGACATCTCGGGTGAAGGCTTCGCGCCGTGCACCCTGGAGCAGGTGATCTGCGTCGGCGGGATCAGCGCGACAGGCGACTCAGGCGACGGGATCGGGCTTGGGGACAACCGATTCAACTATGGTGACCCCGTGGATATTTGGGGGCCGACCCCAGTTCGCTCCACTGCTTCCCCAGACTCGGCTGACGAGAATGACGACGCCGACTCCAACGACTACGGTGTCGACGAGCTGAAGCTGTTCGGTGGCACCAGTGCGGCGTCTCCATTCGTGGCCGGCATCGCCGCCCTGGCCAAGGTCGCGGACCCGGCCCTCCGCTGGGACGAGCTTCAAGCGCTGCTTCGGGACACCGGGACGGGCAACAGCAGTGCTGACCCGCTCGTCACGCACGGCTATCCGGACGCACTGCGCCTTGTGCAAGCCTTGCGGCCCAATCCACCGCCCGAAGTCGAGTTCACGTTTCCCGCGAACGGCGATCAGGACTCATGGAGACGCTTCGATGGGTTCTTCGTACGGCTCGACGATCCTCCGGCGCCTCAGGGTTTTGTCGGGCAGCTTCGGATCGAGTCTGACCTCGACGGCGTCCTCTGTAACGTGCCTGTTGGCACCGGGACAGCATCCTGTGATTTCGTTGGGCTCGCCACGCTCGGGACTCATGTAGTCACTGCGTACGCGGTGGACGAGTTCGGCGCGGAATCGAACACGTCGATCCTGTTCACGCTTGCGAACGGTCCGCCAGGCTTGCGTATCACCAATCCCTCAGACGGAGATGCGTTTTTGGTCGGCCAGAGCATCGTGTTCTCATCCAACGCAACCGATCCCGACGGCGAGAGCTTCCTTACTACGAGGTGGACTTCCAGCATCGAAGGAAGCCTTGGTGCGTCCGGCTCTGGATCGTTCACTCGAACGCTGACGGCCGGGACCCACATCATTGAGGCGGAAGTTCGCGACGCGTACGGGGAGGTGGCGACAGACTCCGTTCAGATCGTCGTTTCCGGCGGAAGCGGTACCCCGGTGGCTCAGATCGTCTCGCCCTCCGAGGGATTCGCGTACGGGGCGGGTCCGGTCACCCTCACCGGGACCGGGTTCGATGCCGATGACGGCGTTCTCGGAGGCGCGAGCCTCTCGTGGTTCTCTGACCAAATGGGGTTCATTGGGAGCGGTAACTCGATCACCGTCCTGCTCAACCCGAACGGCTGCGGCTCGGGTCACCTCATCACGCTCGAAGTGGTCGACAGCGACGGCAACGTGTCGGTCGACACGATCGGTATTGATCGCGCCGTTTGCTAGCGGAGACGCGCCGGCCGCGAGTAAGGCTTCTGGTCACGAGAAAGGGACCAACGCGTCGCAGTCCCAGTGCACCTGGGTCGTCGCGGTGGGTTGGGAGGTTGCGTACCGGGTGCCCTCGCGCCAAATTCTACCGCCCCGTGAGTCGGAGCTTGGAAACATGGCCTCTTGGAGTGACAGCATCCTGATTCGTTCATCCCCCGAACAGGTGTTCGCGTACGTGGACGATCCCGAGGAATTGCCGACGTGGCTACCGACGATGGTCGAAGTTCACAACGTGATCGGGACCGGCCTCGGCCAACAGTACGAGTACGCCTACAAGATGGCCGGGCTCCTGCTCCATGGGCAGTCCGTCGTCATCGAGCATACGCCCAACGAGCGGGGTCTTCATCAGGTCATCGGAACGATCAGCGCGCTATGGGACTACTCCGTCCAGCCTCATGAGGAAGGGTCGCTGCTGACGATCAAAGCCGAGTACATCGTTCCGATCCCGGTATTGGGCAAGCTGGCCGAGCGCATCGCCATCCGTCAGAACACGAGGTCGCTCGAGCTCGCGCTCAGAAACGTGAAGGACGTATTGGAGGGCAACCAGCCCACGTCGTGACCGGCTGAGATGCACGGCGCCGAGCTCGAACGTGGTTGACGTTCTCAACGCCTTCGAAACCACGGTGCGGTTGTGGGTTCCTGGCTCCCGACCCAATACGCCGACGTCGGCCGCCGCTCACGGAAGCACAGCGAGTTTCAGGCACTGCCCGCGAAGGTTTGCTCAACGTCGGTCAGATCTTTGTTCGTCCTGACCATCAGGGTGAAACGAGCGTTTCGGGTGCCCTGAGGCCATAGTACGGCACCCGGGCCAGGGAGAAGGACCAGTGATGACCAGACCACGAAGACTAAATATCCTTGTCGTGCTTTGCAGCGGACTTGCCGTGATCGGTTGCGGGGGCAGCGGAGGGGGTGCTGGCGGCAACGCTGGGTCCGGAGGTGCTGGAGGGAGTGGAGGGAGCGGGCCCGACCCATTCGGTGACTACGGCGTGTACCTGAGTGTCGTGCCGCCCGGTTCGGCGGACGCCAACAGTGGGAACATCAACGACGACCCCAACTCGATCAATCAACTGGTGATGTACGAGAACCTCGTGTTCAGTGACGACTTTCCAACCCCCGGCGCGTTGGAAGACGACGATTTGGCTCCTGACTACTTCAAGGACGAATCGCTCCTGCCGGAGACCGCTTTCGACTCCGTGAGAACCATCACCGACGGAACGAGCACCGCGCGCATCGGTCGAGACGATTTCGGTGTCCCACACATCTTTGGCGATACCCGCGACGACGTGATGTTCGGTACAGGATACGCGACCGCCACGGATCGCATGTTTCTGATCGACGCCCTGCGCCACTTCGGTCGCGGGCGCCTATCGGATTTTGTAGGTCCGTCCGGTGGCAACTATTCGTCCGACCGCAGCCTCGCCAAGTTTGGGGGCTACAGCGAAGAAGAGATTCAAGCTCAGATCGATCAGGTGGGGGTCCGTTTCGGCGTAGACGGCGAACAAGCGCAAGAAGACTTGGATGACTTCGTGGCCGGTATCAATCAGTACATCGACGACGTCACAAACGGCGCACCCGGTGCTGAAGCGGTTCCCGTCGAGTACGGGCTCTTGAACATCGAGCTCCGACCCTTCACGGGTCGCGACGTTCTTGCGGTGGCGGCATTGGTACAGTCTCAGTTTGCAACCGGTGGCGGTGGGGAAGAACGTCAGGTGCGGCTGCTGAACGGGCTCGCCACGCTGTTTCCCGACGACGCGACAACGGCATGCCAGCTTTGGCGTGACCTGCGGCAAGCGAATGACCCGGAGCGCCCCAACACCACCGAGGTACTCTTTGAAACACAATCACCACCAACGATCGATGAAACCGCTTGCCCTCTGGATGCCGGGTTTGCGGAGGAGTTTCCTGGCGCCGTGATGTTCGATCCGGACAGCCTCGAGCAGCTCGACGTGTTGGTGATAGAGGATTGCGTCGAACCCGGAGAGACGATGCCGGGCGACGTGGAGTGCCCGAATTTTCGAGAGGACATCGTAGGTGACATGAGCACGATGGCGGATGCGAGCGGAGGCACCGAGTCATCGCTCCTGATGTCGACGAACCGTGCACTCGCCTCTGTGGAGGGGCTCCTACGCGGGCTGCGCGAAGGGAGCCTTCCTACGGCGATGTCGAACGCGATATTGGCGGGCGCCGATCAAACCGAATCTGGTCACCCCATCGCGGTCTTTGGCCCGCAAACCGGCTACTTTTCTCCCCAGGTGCTGGTGGAGTTTTCCCAGCAGGGAGGCGGTATCCACAGTCGCGGCATGGCTTTCGCGGGACTGCCGTACGTGATCATCGGCCGAGGCATCGATCACGCCTGGAGCGCGACGTCTTCAGGCGACGACATCACCGACGTTCGCGTGTTGCGTTTGTGCGAACCTGGAGGCGGAGCAGCGACGAGGGCGTCGACGCACTATCTGTACAACGGGACCTGCACACCGATGCTCCAGAGGACGGACGAATGGACGGCCGAGACCAACGTCACCACCGGCGGGTCGCCCAACCAAAAGGTCACACGCAACATACTCCGGGCCGAAGACTACGGCCCCGTGTTTGCCACAGCGACCGTTGCGGGTGAGGCAGTCGCGCTCGCCGTACAGCGGTCGACCTTCTTCGGCGAGGTAGACTCGGTAGCGCCGTTTCTGGCAATCGGTCGAAACGAAATGGCGGATCCCGACTCCTTTTTTCAGACATTCAATGGCCTGACAGGAACCTTCAACTGGTTCTACGTCGACTCGCAGAACATCGCCTACTTCAACTCCGGTCTGTTGCCGATTCGCGCCGCAGGTATCCATCCGGACTTGCCGCAATGGGGCACGGGCGAGTTCGACTGGCAACAAACCGCCACAGGTCGGATCAACCCCGACTTCACTTTTGATAATTTCCTGCCGCTCGAGAACCACCCCCGGGAGAGCAATCCTGCGTCGGGTTTCTTTGCGAACTGGAACAACGCGCAAGCCCCTGGATTCTACGCTAACGATACGCAGACGGGGTACGGTGCCCTCTACCGATCACAGTTGTTGGAGCGCCGCCTCTTGTCCTTCCGCACGCAAGAGGGAAGTCCGCTTCACACGCGGGCGAGCATGGTAGAAACGATGATCGACGCTGGTACGACGGATCTGCGCGGCCAGGAGATCTTGCCCCGCGCGTTCGAGGTGCTGGGTGACGTAAGCGACCTGAGCAGCTTCGAGCAAGAGGTCGTGCAACTCATGAAGGATTGGGTCATCCACGGTCCGAGAGAGCTTGGCGCCATGCGACGCGACCGTGACGGTCCCGGTCTCGACACCGAGAGTTTGCTCTACGAGGACCACGCGGCGGTCGCATTCATGGACCGCTGGTGGAACAACATGATCGACGAAGTGCTGCCGCAGATCACCGCAGTGGAGGACCTGGGCGTCATGGTGGGAGGCAGGCACAATGCGCCTGGCGCCACTGGGTCGGCATTCCAGGGTGGCTACTATGGCTACATGCGACGGGTATTGGACATGGCGCTCGGCCAAAGCGGCGCTCCGTATCAGCAGCTCCGATGCGCCGCGACGGGTGTGTTGGCCGATTGCCGGACCGCACTGGTGACCAGCTTGCAGCGAACCGTTGCGGACCTCGGCACCGATATGAGTGCGTGGGATCCAACTCTCGAGAGCGACGACGCGATCGATCACTCAGCGCTCGGGTTGGCTGACGCGCCCAACATCCACTGGCAGAATCGACCGACCTGGCAGCAAGTCATCCAACCCAGCGTGGACGTGCTGCAGTAGTGAGGCCTCGAGGCGCGGCTGCAATCCTCTTTTCTTCGATCCTCGGGTGCAGCGGTGACTCCGGTCTATGTCGACCGATCTAGATCGCGACCTCGGACGCCTGCGATACTCAGGGCCAGGCTTCTGGCGAGGAATGCATCTCGGTTCAGGAGTAGTCGAAAGTCCGATTCTACGTGGTGCTTGCTGCGGTGCTGCGATCCTGTGATTCCCGCCTTCCGGCGACATAGGGTTTGCGGTACGGTTGCCGGGCCGGGTGATCGCGAGGTTAGACCCATGCTTGCTGACCAGTTCCGCTTCCGCCGCCGCCTGAACTCTATCTTTCATGCGGTGCTCTCACTCTGTCTTCTTGCTCTG
>JBATTM010000200.1:0-15126 GCA_049670545.1 Polyangiales bacterium | reverse complement strand
CCGAGGTGCAAGACGCGGCCGGTTGCGAGATTCTGCTCGCACTCAAGGGGTTCGCCGCATGGTCGACATTTCCGGTGGTCGGCGAGTACCTCGCAGGCATCTCGGCGAGCGGCCCCGACGAAGCAAGGCTCGGCCGGGAAGAACTCGGAAAGCAGGTGCACACGTACTGCCCTGCGTTTGACGAGGAATCCCTGCGCGAGGTCATCCAGTACTCCGATCACGTGGTGTTCAACTCGCCTTCCCAGGTGCGGCGATTCGCATCGCAAATCGAGCAAGACGGAACCGGGACTCGCTTCGGCCTTCGGATCAACCCGGAGCACTCGGAAGTCGACGTGGAGATCTACGACCCCTGCGCACCGCGGTCGCGCCTTGGCACCACGCAAGCGGAGCTCGAAGCGGCGACTCTGAGCGGAATCGACGGCTTCCACTTTCATACCCTTTGCGAGCTTGGAGCCGACGCCCTCGAACGGACTCTCGAGGTCGTCGAACGAAAGTTCAGCCGATGGCTCCCGAGCCTTTCATGGGTGAACTTCGGCGGCGGGCATCACATCACCAAGCCAGACTACGACGTCGACCTCTTGGTTCGCCTCATTCGGGAGTTCAAAGCGCGCTACAACGTGGACGTCTATCTGGAACCGGGCGAAGCGATCGGAATCAATACTGGCGTGCTCGTGACCTCGGTACTCGACCTGCTCGACAACCAGGGTGCGATCGCGATCGTCGACACCTCGGCAACCGCCCACATGCCCGACATTCTCGAGATGCCGTACCGACCTGACGTTCGCGGCGCTGGGCGCCCAGGGGAATACCCGCATTCGGTGCGCCTTGGCGGACTGACGTGCCTGGCGGGTGACGTGATCGGCGACTACGCGTTCGAGCGGCCGCTCTCGGTGGGCGATCGGCTGATTTTCGAGGATATGGCGCACTACACCATGGTCAAAACGACCACGTTCAACGGCGTCCGGCTCCCGTCGATCGTGTTGTTCGACCCAAGCAACGGTTCCCTGCACGTGCAGCGGCGCTTTGGGTACGAGGACTACCGAAACCGTCTATCTTGAGGCTTGAACTTCATGGCAAAGCGGTAAGAATCGCGCCATGGGCTCGTCGGGGGAATTCACGAAGTACGCAGAGGAAGTCGGCGCGCGCTTGAGCGAGCAGCCTCTGCAACTGACCTACACCGCACGGCTGGGCGCAGCGCCGGAAGAAGTATTCGAGTTCGTCTCAGACACGGATCGTCTACACGAATGGATTCCTGGCGCGCGCAAGTCGTGGTCCGACGACAGCAACGCGTTGCATCCGAAACAAGTGGGATCGGTGCGGATGATCGATGCGGGAATCGGAAAGCCGACGCGCGAGGTCGTCAAGGCCTACGAGGCACCCCGCATGCTCGCCTACTCGGCCACAGACGCCTCGTTGTTCGGGCTCGTCACAGACCACCTCGGTGTCGTCACGTGCGAACCGCATCCGGAGGGCGGCACGGCGTTCTGCTGGCTTGCCTTCGGGAAACCTGCCCGGAATCCCGTGAAACGATGGGCGGGCATGAAAGTCTTTCAAGTCGCGTTGTCTGGCGGCACGAAGAAACTGGAACGACGGTTTCCTCGACGCTGAGCGATGAAGCTCGTTCGCAGCAACCGCACCGAGATCCTCGCCAACGCATTGGCCTCGCAGGTTCGCAACGACCCGCTGGGGCCCTTCGACGCGGAAACCATCGTCGTCCAGAGCCGGGGGATGGAGCGGTGGCTCACCCTCTCGCTCGCAGAACAGCTCGGCGTATGGAGCAATCCGTGGTTCCCTTTCCCGAGAACCGCGATCGAACAAGTGCTCGACGATCTCGATCACGGCCCGTCCGAGCAGTCTCGGAGGTACGACCCAACCGCCCTGAAATGGACGATCGCAGAGCTGCTGTCGAGCGATCCTCCGGAGGCACTCGTCCCCTACTTGGGCAACGCGGTCGATGCGGAGCGCGCGCTTCGTCTCGCGGCTTCGGTGGCATCCGTGTTCGATGAGTACGTGGTCTACCGGCCGCGCCTGCTCGAGACCTGGGTGCGTGGCCGCGACTCGCATTGGCAAGCCGAGCTTTGGCGCCGCGTTGTCGATGCACTCGGTCCACATGACCTCGCGTCCCGGATCGGTCGCGCGCTCCTGGGCCTGAACGAGGCTAGTGCAACGGCGCGAATCCGTTTGAAGCGCATCCATCTCTTCTCCCTCGAGACGCTCCCACGATTGTTTCTCGGCTTCTTCGGGGCGATGTCACGGCGGATCCCGACGCACCTCTATCTATTGACACCGACGACGGAGTACGTGTCCGACGCGGACGACGCAGGGCAGTTCTCCCTTGGGATCGACGCACCCCCGATGGGGGACGGCCACCCGATGTTGACGTCACTTGGGACGCTGACCCGCGATTTTCAGGAGCTGCTGCTCGATGCCGAATCGAGCATTGAAGCGGAAGAGGAACGGTTCTCGACGCCCAGTCGAAACTCGCTTCTCGCCTCACTTCAAGCGGATGTTCTCGAGTTTCGTGGACGTCCCGATCCTGCCGACCGGGCGATCGTCACTCCAGCCGATCGATCGATCTCGATTCACGCATGCACGAGCCCGATGCGAGAGGTGATGGTGCTCCACGACGTCATCCGGGGCACGCTCGAAGAGGACTCCTCCCTGCGTCCCGAAGACATCGTCGTAATGGCCTCCGACCTCGAAGCGTACGCACCGGCGTTTCGGGCGGTCTTCGGGCAGGCGAACCCACATCGAATACCCTTCGAGGTACACGACCGACGAACGCGAGACGACGCCTCCTTCTATGAAGATTTTCTCGCCGTACTCGAGGTACTCGAATCGCGATTCTCCGTGCTCGATGTCGTGCGTTTGATGGATTCGCGCTCATGGCGACACGAATTTCAGTTCTCCCCGACCGAACGCGCAAGGCTGACCGGGCTGCTCGAAGATTCCGGAATCCGCTGGGGAATCGACGCCGGGCATCGAGAGGCGCTCGGTTTCCCGCCAGAGGCGCTCCATACGTGGCGAGCGGGCTTGGGAAGGTTGTTCCTCGGGTTCGCGAATGCCCCCGACACCGCGGAGGCGTTCGACGGGTTGTTGCCTCGAGGCGATCTGACTCTCGGCGATGCCAACCTCGTGGCACGCCTTTCCCGGCTATGCGGGATTCTTTTCGATTTTCACGAAAAGATGCCGAGTGAAGCTGCCATCGGCGCGTGGGCTAGCGCGCTTGGTCGACTCGCGAACGACCTTTTCGCTGAAGAGGAGGATGCGACAGGAGCGGTGCGGACGTTGCGCGCCACGCTTCGATCGTTGGAAGAAGCAGCGAGCGCGCAAGGTTACCACAGGACCGTTCGCCTTCGTGCAGTCCGGCGAGAACTCGCCTCCGCGGTGACGGCGGGAACACCACCTGCCGGGTTCCTCCGGCGAGGCGTCACGCTGAGCGAGCTCGTTCCGCTTCGGTCGATCCCGTTTCGCATGGTCTGCTTGCTTGGGATGAGTGAGGAATCGTTCCCGCGGGCAGACGACCGACCCAGCTTCGATCTGGTGCGCACACATCCTCGAATAGGCGACCGCAGCAAGCGTCAAGATGATCGGCATTCATTTCTGCAAACGGTTCTCTGCGCAAGAGACCGCCTTGCGATCACCTACAGCGCGGCGGGGACGAGCACCCGCAGCACCCCAAGCCCTGCACCCCCGGTTCTCGACCTGATCGAAACCATCGACCACTACTATCGAAGAGAAGACTCGGCACCGGTGCTCATGCCAGTCGAGCATCCGCTTCACGCATTCGACGAAGCGTACTTCGATGGCAACGCGCCACTCCTCAGCTACTCCGAGCGCTACGCCGCCGTCTCGCGCGCGATGCTGGCGCCCCGGGAGGACGGCAAGCGGATCGAGCTGACAGCAGAACCCGGAGATACACCAGAAATCCTACCGATCACGGAGCTGGCGCAGTGGATTTGGCACCCGACGCGGGAGTTCATCCAACGACAACTGCAGACGCGTTTCGAGGACTCGGCACTCTACGAGCCGAGCGGCGCCCTCACCGAGCTCGACAGGCTCCAGGGGTTCCGAGTCGGGAACGAGGCGCTCGAACGAAGGCTTCGTGGATCGGAACTTCAGGCGTTCCTTTCGGCGGCGCCCGAGTTCCCGGATGGAAGTTGGGGCGACGCGGACCGGGCGAAGCTGACGCTCGAGGTCGAGTCGTTGCACAGGGCGCGAGTGGCTCGGGTCGGTCGAGGCGACGAACTCAGGGCGATCATCCGCGCAAAGGTCGGAAACGTTCTCCTCGAGGGGCGACTGGGCGGAATCTACGAGGACAAGCGCCTCAAGCAACGATTCAACCGGCAGAACACCAAGACGGAACTCACCACCTGGGTCGAACACCTGTTGATGCAAGTGTCTGATGCGTCAGAGCTCCCTAAGGAAACGGAACTGCTGCTTCGCGCATCGGGAAGCCACGCGGACCTCGTCACGCTGCGTCCGGTAGACGATGCCCACGCATTGCTGACCAAGTTGGTGACCCTCTACGAGCGATCGCGTCGCCAACCCGTAGCGCTCCTCAACCGCCATTCGTTCTCATTCGCGACACGTGTGCACGAAGGCAAGAACATCGACGCATCGCTCGAGGCCGTGAGTAAGGCGCATCGCAACGAACAGTCGTGGGATCGATACGGTCGATTCGCGTGGGGCAAGGCCGGACCCTTCGTTGACCCCGAATGGGCCGCCGACTTCTGCCGGACCACGCTCGAAGTCTACGATCCTCTTCTCCGCCACCGGACGGTGCGATGACCGACGTGTCCACCGGGACATCGGTGTTCGAGCTTCCCACGCTGGTCGAAGCGAGCGCCGGAACGGGCAAGACCCACGCGATCACCACGTATTTCGTGCAAGCCATCCTCGAGCAAGACCTCACCCCAGAGCAGATTCTGGTGGTCACCTATACGAAGGCAGCCGCGGCGGAACTTCGTCGTCGCACGCGCACGAGGGTCGCGGAGGCACTGGCACTCGCGCAGGCGGCAGCGCCCGGGGACGACCTGGCCCCGGTGGTCGCGGAGGCGATACGACGGTTCGGCCATGACGAGGTCGTGGATCGATTGCGACGGGCGCGCCGCGAGATGGACCGTGCGCCGATCTTCACGATTCACGGAATGTGCCAGCGGCTGCTCCAGGACCACCCGTTACTGTTCGGAATCGACGTAGACTTCGAGATCGCGGAGGACGCCGTCTCCGTGTTCCGCGACCTGGCGACCGACTTCTGGACCACCGAGCTCCATCGTCGACCATCCTGGTTCGTTCAAGCACTGAGGGCGAGACGGATCACGCCGGAGTTTCTCGGTCGTCTCGCGGGCGCGTCGGCGCACGGGGATGTCGCGATAGTCGGCCCAGCCCCGGCAACTCTCGACGAAGCGCACATCGAGGGTGCGCACATGCTGCTTCGCGAGGCGGGATCGATCTGGTGGGCGGATCGCCAGGAAATCGCCGAGGTCTTGCTCGAGGACCCGGGGTTGAACCGAAATGGCTACAAGAAGCAGAGCGTGCGAACCAAGTGGCTCCCCGGCCTCGACGAGCTGTTTACCAGCGACTCGTTGGTACTCCCCGATTGGTTCGCGAAGCTCCGGCAACGCCACATGCGCGTCAAACGCGGCTTTGAGGCGCCGCGTCATCGCTTCTTCGAGGCCTGTGAGGCCCTCTTCGATGCGCTGGAGGGCGTGCTTGCAGGAGTCGACTACGAAGTCTTTCGGTTTCAAGAGCGCTTCATCGAATGGGTACGTGACGAGAGCACGCAGCGTACACGCAGAGAAGGTCTGCTCACCTACGACGACCTCTTGTCAAACGTCCATCGCGCGTTGAATGAGCAGACGGCGGCGGTCATCCGAAGCACGTACCCAGTGGCGTTGGTCGACGAGTTTCAGGACACCGACTCCACGCAATACGCCATCTTCAAAGCGATTTACGGGGAGCATGCAGCGGTCTACGTCGGAGACCCGAAACAGGCGATCTACTCTTTCCGAGGAGCCGACGTCTTTTCATACCTCGATGCCGCGACCGACGTGGGCGCACGACGACTCGCGCTCACCACCAACCGACGCTCAGATCCTCGGATGGTTGCTGCGGTCAACACGCTTTTCTCGATGCAGGTGCACCCGTTCGTGATCTCCGAGATCGAGTTTCCGAGAGCAATCGCATACCACGAGTCGCGAAGCACCTTCGAACCGGCAATGGAGATTCTCTTCCTCGAACGCCCCGAGAAACGAAAAGGCAACATGGTCGACAGCGTGCCCGACCTCGTCGCCAACGAGATCGGGGTATTGCTCGGAAGCGACGAGCAGATTGAAGGAAGGTCGGTGATACCGAGCGACATCGCCGTGCTCTGTCGAACCAATCGCCAGGCACTGCTCGTGACGGAAGCGCTCCGTCGTCTGGACGTTCCTACATCACTCGATGGAGACTCGAGCGTCCTGAGTACCGCCACGGCGGGCGACGTGGAGTATATCCTCGAAGCGGCACTGATGCCGGGCGACGCCACGGCGGTTCGACGCGCTCTTCTGACCCAACTGGTCGGCGTTACCCCGGAAGAGCTTCACATGATCAGCGACGAAGACTGGTCGAGATGGCTCACGCGTTTTCGAGACTGGCACGATCAGTGGCATCAGGAAGGCGTCGTCCGGTTCTTCGAAGAGCTTCTTCGCACGTGCGCGGCGGAAACGCGAATTGCCCAGCGCACGACTGCCAAGCGGCAGCTCACCGACCTGCTGCACATAGAAGAGCTCTTGCTTCGAGGGGAACGCGAGCGACATCGCGATCCGGTCGCACTGATGCTCTGGTTCCGCAGGCTTCGCCAGGGAAACCACGAGGACACCAGCGTACCCTACGAAGATCTTCAACAACGGCCTGATTCCGACGCCGACACGGTCCGCGTGACCACCATCCACAAGGCCAAGGGCCTCGAGTACGGCGTGGTGTACTGCCCGTTCCTGTGGGGAGACGCACAACTTTTCGCTTTCGAGAAACGTGTCGTGAAGTTCCACGACGCGGACGACGCGTTCCGCACGAAGAGGGACCTCGGCTCCGCGTCCAAAGACTCGCACCTCGAAGAAAGCGAGCGCGAGTCGCTCTCCGAAGCGATTCGGCTTCTCTATGTCGGTGTCACCCGCGCCAAGTATCGATGCACATTGGTCTGGGGAGCGGCTCGAAGATGGCGCGACTCGGCGCTCGCCTATCTGATCCACGGCGTCACCGTGTCGTCGGGTTTGAGTGACGCGGAGATCCTCGCCGATGTGGATTCGCTCGTGGAGGCCTCAGAGGGGTCGATCGCCTGGAGGCTGCCAACGCCAACGCGGGCGAAGCGTCATGCACCATCAGCATCAGAATGCCGATTGGAAGCAGAGAACACCACACGCGGATTCAGTCACGCGAATCGCATTGCGAGCTTTACGAGTCTGACCGGCCACCATGAGAAGACCGCGCCGCGCTCACGAGATGCTCCGCAGCCAGTCGACCCCGATGCACTCTTCTCGAATTTACCGGGTGGAGCTCGCACCGGTCTTCTGCTGCACACCTTGCTGGAGCATCTGCCCCATGACGCGCTCAGCGATGCGAGCCACCTTCCGCTGGTCGAATACGAGCTCGAGTCATACGGATACGAATCTGGGGCGGCCGCTGTCGTTCTCGAGGATCTGCACACCGTCGCAACGACTGCGCTCCTGGACCAACCGAAGGCACCCTCTCTTGCCACCATCTCACGGAACCAACAGCTCCGGGAGCTCGAGTTCATGATGGGCGTCGAGGACCCCGACTTCGAGGCGCTCGGGGCGATTCTCCGCGCGCACGAAGCGCCGGGAGGTTCGAGCGACTACGCGGACCAACTGGCGTCGGAACCACCACGCGCACTTTCGCGGTTTCTGCGCGGCTTCATCGACCTGGTGTTCGAGTGGGAGGGTCGCTGGTACGTGGCCGACTACAAATCGAACTCGTTGCCAGACTACGACCCTGGGTCACTCATCGAGGCGGCGGCTGCTTCACACTACATTCTGCAGTTGCAACTCTACGCTGCCGCAGCCCACCGCTATCTGGCGCAGCGGGTCCCGGACTACGATCCGGCAACCGACTTCGGAGGCGCCATGCTTCTGTTCGTACGCGGCATGCACGGCGCGGGTCGCGCCGGGTCGGGGGTGTACTTTGCGCCACAACCCGCAGGGCTTTTGCGGGACGTGGATGGCTGGCTCGGAGGGGGCTCATGAGTCTCGACGTGCTGCGATCCAACGATGAGATCGAGCTGCTCGACATCGAGCTTGCGCGTGCACTCGTTCGGATGAGTTCGAGTGACCGCGCGGAACTCGAACTCGCGATCGCACTGACGAGCCGCAACGTCCGGAACGGCCATACTTGCCTTCCACTCGACGTCGATCCTGAGACGTTGGGGCTCTCATCCGATCGAGGTGTCGTCGTGTTGCCCGACTCCGATCGGTGGTGTGATGTGATTCGCGAGAGCAAACTCACGGCGCACGGCCCGCTGATGCTCGACAACTCTTCCAGGCTCTACTTGCGCCGCTACTACGACTTTGAGCGTGACGTCGCGGAGGAACTCGCGGCCCGCGCGTCCTTGCCCACGAAGGCTGGGCCCGATATGTCGTCCGCCCTCGACCGATTGTTTGGTCACAGCGATCACCCGGCGCCACGCCAAGCTGCGACCCAGTCACTCTTGCATCGCGTGTCGGTCCTGTGCGGCGGTCCTGGCACCGGCAAGACCACCACGATCGCAGCCATCGTCGCTCTCTTGGTCGAACGCCACTTCCATGGCAACGCGACCCCTCCTCGCATCGCGCTCTTGGCCCCCACGGGCAAAGCTGCGGTCCGGCTCGGCGAGGCCGTCATACAAGCCAAGCAGAACCTCTCGGCCACGGCGAACGTGATCGACGCCATCCCCTCGGAGGCCACGACACTGCATCGCGCCCTCGGTATGCGCCGCCACGGAATGAAGTTTCGCCATGGCCCCGACCTGCCACTCGAAGCCGACATCATCGTGGTCGACGAGGCTTCGATGGTCGACCTCGGCTTGATGCGCCAGCTGTTGGTTTCTGCGGCGCGCGAAGCCACGCTCTTGATCGTGGGCGACCCCGATCAGCTCACCTCAGTCGAAGCGGGCTCTGTCCTCCGAGACCTCGTCAGGGCGAGCGACGAGACTTGGTGGCGCGGTCGCGTCACTCGCCTGACCAAGACGTACCGGTACGACGCAACCGCGATGCTCGGGAGACTGGTGTCGGCGATTCGTGACGGCGACGCGGCGGAAGTCGCAGCTCTCCTCGATAGTGACGACGAGTCGATCGGTTCGACGGGGCACGATGCCCTCGATGGTGCCATCGCGCGCGCAGCGAGGCGCTGGGAGAACATCCTCCGAGCTTCGGACGCGGAGGAGCACTTTCGGCGTCGAGGTGGATTCGTCGTCTTGAGCCCGTTTCGCAAAGGTCAATTGGGTACGAACCGACTGGGCGAAGTCATCGTACGGCGCCTCGGGCGAGAAGGGTCCGGAGTTCGGCCAATCATCATCGAGGAGAACCAACACGACCTCGGCGTCTACAACGGTGACCTCGGCATGGCGTTCGAGCGAAACGGGCTCGAGATGGCCACGGTCCAGCGTGAGGCGGGGAACTTGCAGGAGCTCGCGGCCGTGCGCCTTCCGAGGCATACGCAAGCGTTCGCCCTGAGCGTACACAAGGCCCAGGGTTCGGAGTTCGACGATGTGCTGATCGTGCTTCCAGAGGAAGACAGCCCACAACTGACCCGGGAGCTCATCTACACGGCGGTCAGCCGTGCCCGGCAAGGCGTTCAGTTGGTAGGGCCGAAACGGGTGATTTCGGCCGCGCTCGCACGCCGCGCGCAGCGGTTCTCGGGCCTCGTCGACCGCGTTGCCGAACTCGCTCCGTGACCCGCCCCGCGTTGGCGGACACGACTGGATCGGTTATATCGGCAAAGTGAAACGTGTTTCATTTTGGGTCTTGAATGGCTGACTACGACTACATCGTGATCGGAGCCGGATCGGCGGGCGCCATCGTCGCGGCAAGGCTCGCGGAAGACCCGGCGACCCGGGTGTTGTTGCTCGAAGCGGGCGGCAGCGACCGAACGACGTTCGTCCGGAAGCCAGGCATGATCAGCCTCGTCCAGCAGGTCAAACAACTAAAGAAGAAGTTCGACTGGGGCTTCACGACGGTGCCGCAGGCCCACCTCAACGGTCGCAAGATCCCCTACACCCGCGGGAAGGTTCTCGGCGGCTCGAGCTCGGTGAACGGGATGCTCTATCTGCGTGGCAATCACGAGAACTACAACCGGTGGGCTGCAGCGGGGTGCGAGGGCTGGAGCTTCGAGGACATCCTGCCTCACTACAAACGCCTCGAAAGCCACGAAGACGGCGAGACTGCCTATCACGGTGGGTCGGGTCCGATTCCCGTGACTCGACACCCAGAGGATCAGCTCAGCCCCGTATCCAAAGCGTTCATGCAGGCCGTGTCGGAGGCATGCGGGATCCCCATACTCGACGATTTCAATGCCGAGGACCAGCACTGCGCAAGCACCTATCACATGTCTGCGCGCAACGGGCTCCGGAGCAGTACAGCGGAGGGATACGTGCAGCCCAACCTCGACAAACCCAACTTCGCTGTCGAGATTCGTGCGCACGTGCGACGGATCGTGATCGAGAACGGGCGCGCGGTGGGCGTCGAGTACGATCAGAGCGGACGCACCGTGACCGCGGGCGCGAGTTGCGAGGTGATCCTCTCCGCGGGGGCCGTGGGATCTCCCCACATCTTGATGCTTTCCGGCGTGGGCCCCGCCGACCACTTGCGACAACGCGGTGTCGACGTGCACCACAATCTTCCCGGCGTCGGTCGAAATCTTCACGACCACCTGTTCGTGCCGCTCGTGTACCGGGCAACGACGAGTCTTCATCGAGGCACCGCACTGCACTTCTTCGGCGGGATGTTCAAAGAGTATCTGTTCGGAAACAGCTGGTTCGGTCGAACGGTGTTCGAGGCCGGCGCATTCATCAAGACCTCATCCGAAGAGTCGATCCCCAACCTCCAAGTACACACGCTCCCTTGGGGCTACCCTGATCCGAACCAAGACGGTCCGGAACGACCTAAGGTCGATACCGGCAACTGTCTGTGTGTGATGCCGACCCTGATCTACCCGAAGAGTCGGGGAGAGCTTCTCCTCTCGTCAGACGATCCCTACGCGGCACCGCACATCGATCCGCACTTCCTCGAAGCTCCTGAAGACGTGCGGGTGTTCCTCGACGGAATCCGAAAGTGCCGTGAGATTTGCGATCACCCCCGCATGTCTGAGCACCTGCGAGAAGAGCTGACGCCGGGAGCGGCGCGAAAGAGCGATGCGGAACTCACGGACGAAATTAGGCTGCGTGCAACGACGGTGTATCACCCAGTCGGCACCTGTAAGATGGGGGTCGACTCGATGGCGGTGGTCGACGCTCAGCTCCGGGTGCGTGGCATCGAGGGCCTACGCGTCGCGGATGCGTCGATCATGCCAGAGGTAACTGGCGGCAACACCAATGCGCCGAGCATGATGATCGGCGAGCGCGCCGCAGCGTTGGTCCGAGGCGAGACGCCTTCGCAGCGTCGTTGAAATGGAAGCGGGGATCAGCCGGCGACGGCTTCGAGCGCCTGCGGGGGCCAAGGGCGCCGTACACGCTTCGCGACCTTCTCTGCCACGTCCGCGCCAATGGGCCCGTTAGGGTCAGCCCCATACTGTTTGACCATCACTTTGCAGTGCGCGGGGTGAAACTGGAGGAGCTGGGCAAGCTCCTTGAGATCGTATGTCTTGGTGTCCATCGTGCGCTTCCTTTACGAACCGTTAACTTATAGCGCACGGGATATGGCGATCGCAAGACCTTATTTTACATTTAGGAAATAAGCTGCGATGCCTAACAAACTCAGGAAGAGAAGCGTGGTGATGAGCACACTTGGCCCGCGGATCCCTTCCTTGGGACCCGCATCTGGTGGGGGTGCCACCGGAGGGCCCTCGATGGGCTCCGCCGCGAGGAAGTCGCGGATGAAGGCCGTCGCCTTCTCTACTTGGTCGGCCTCCACGCGGATCTCCGTGCCGTGCCGTAGCCGGTCGGTGATCCCAGGGTAGGCCGTGTCGCGGTGATTGATCAGTACGGCTGCGATACCCTCTTGCTCGAGGGCCTCCTGGAGCGCGAGCGCCTGTACTTCGTCGTCGGTCTCATGAACGCTGCGTGTTTCCATCTTGATGCTCGGATGCCACAAAAGGAGGCACCGGACAATCGATGGCGTCGCCGATCGCTCGAATCAACTCGGCTTCGCGGTCCGTGACGTGCTTGTCGGCAATGACCACCGCTGCACACGCCCGCATCAGGCTCTTCTTGAGCGTCGGAGTCGCCGCTTCATAACGATTGAGCGCGTGATCCACAGCAGAAAGGGTGCACTGATCGGTCGGGAGCAGCGTGAGATGCGGATCACCGAGCTGCAGCAATTGCCCGCCTGCGCCGAGCGCTTCTGCCGCGTCGTTGGCAGACTTGCTGCCTACCCACGCGAGGGTGGAAAGAAGAACGCAAAGGTCTGGAAGAAGGGCTCGCAGGGTTCGAGACTGGACCGGCTTCGGACCTGTAGACTCGAAGTGGCGCGCGAGGTGACGTTGGATCATCCGGCTGAGGGTGTATTCGAATAGCGCGATCCTGCGGTCGCTCTCAATCAATGCCTGCACGACGTCGCGAAACCGGTGGTACTCGTCGAGCGAAAGGCTACGCAGGGCAGGCATCGCCATGTCCACGAGGGCGATCTTTTGAGCGGAGGACCGATCGCCAGCTTCTGAGTGGAAGCGCAACGCGAGATCGGCGGTCGGGCTGTCGGTCAGATCGGCGACCGCGCGAATCTCTGAGCCGCGTAGGACTTCGTCCTGAGCCAGGAGGAGCCCAAAGACCATCGCTTGGGCCATCGGTGGTTGGTGCACGGCGTGAACCCACCCGTCCGGCAACGACGCGTGAATCGCCCTGGCATGGGCGATTTGGCGGGGCCGGGGAGCACCGATACGATCGACAGCGTCGTCGATGGAGGCCGCACTCGGTGCCTCGGCGAAGGCGCTCAGTGGCTCCGCAAGAAGGTCCGGAGGCGAGCTCATCGAATGGGCGATGCTGGGTAGGGCGACTTCGGGAAACTCCCCATCCCAATGGGGCTGAAGCTTTCGGATGCGGTCGCCGAGTGGCGGATGTGTCCGGAAGAGGCCCTGAAACATGCGCAGCCTCCGGATCGCATTCGAGAAGAAGATGTGGCTCGCCTCATCTGCACCAGGTGTTCGCAGGTACGAATGCGTCTGCGCACCCCCAATCTTCTTGAGGGCGCCGACGAGGCCGTCGATGTCACGCGTGAACTGCACGGCGGAAGCGTCGGCGAGCAACTCGCGCTGCCGTGAAATCGCGCTCTGGATCATGCGGCCGAAGAGGAGACCAATCGAGCCAATCGCAAGAAGGCCCACCCCAACGAGCGCAGCACCGTTTCCCTCGCGTCGCGACCCACGAGAACCGTGCAACATCAGACGACCGATCAGCGCGAGAAGGAAGATCCCATGAAGCAACCCAATCGCGCGCACGTTGAGTCGCGAATCGCCGTTCAGAATGTGACTGAACTCATGACCGATCACGCCCTGGAGCTCGGAGCGACGAAGGAGTTGGAGGGTGCCGTGGGTGACGCCAATCACGGCGTCGCTCGTTGTTTTCCCGGCCGCAAACGCGTTGATCCCGGATTCATCGTCGAGGACGTAGACGTCCGGGACCGGCAGACCCGAGGCGATCGCCATCTCCTCGACGACGTTGAGGAGGCGCCGCTCGTCGAGCTTGGTGCTATCCGGATCAACCCGTCGCCCGCCTAGGGAGCGTGCCACAGAGGCACCTCCATCTCGGAGCTGCGCCGTCTTGTAGAGGGAGCCGAGCACGATGAGCAGCAGCGTACTGCCCACGGTGACGACGAACACCATGGGTTCCCACAGCGCGATCCCACCGATCGTGACTTGGTCGTATCGACCGGTTACGTAGCCGACGCCGGCAGTGTCTAGCCCGAACCAATTATATACGGCCATTCCGAGCGCATAGACCGCGGCAGAAACGCCGATGACGGCGAACCCGAACAGGAGCGCCAGGCGGAACGTGCGCTTGCGCGCGAGATCCTGCTCCTCGAAAAAGTCCATTGGCTAGAGCGTATCTCATAAATGGCGACCGAGGGTTTGCGAGCGCGATGGTGCGCGATGCGCCGTCCGCGAACCGAGGAAATGCCGAGCATTTTCGAGCGCGAGGGGATGGGCGCAGATGGTGCCATCCCGCCTCAAGACCGACCCGAGCCATTTTTGAGATACGCTCTAGAACTGTACTTGAACTGGGTCGCGCTCTTGGGTGTGTTCGATCTCGAAGAACTCAGCTTTCTTGAAGCCAAACATGCCAGCGATGATGTTGGACGGAAGCATTTCGCACTTGTTGTTGTAGTTGAGGACCGCGTCATTGAATGCCTGGCGTGAGAACGCGATCTTGTTCTCGGTGCTCGAGAGCTCTTCGCTGAGCTGCATCATGTTCTGATTGGCCTTGAGGTCCGGGTAGGCCTCGGAAAGTGCGAACAGGCGACCGAGAACGCCCGTGAGGCCCGCATCGGCGGCAGCCAAGTTGCGCATTGCACCGGCGTCAGAGGGATCGCTCGCCGCGCGCTCGCGGGCGCCCGACGCCGAGTTGCGCGCGGCGATCACGGCCTCGAGGGTTTCTCTCTCGTGAGAGAGGTACCCCTTCGCGGTCTCGACCAGGTTGGGGATGAGATCGTAGCGCCGCTTCAGCTGCACATCGATTTGCGCGAACGCGTTCTTCACTCGATTGCGCAAACTGACGAGCCCGTTGTAGGCGCCAACGAACCAAGCGATGACCGCGAGAACAACGACCAGAAAACCGATCAACCACGCCATGGCCACCCCCTTTGTGCTTGCCTAGGCCGGCTTCAGTGTAGGTGCGGTGCGACGCAAACTCAAACCCGCGACTCCTACTGAGGCCCAGGGGGCGCGTGCTATGAATCGGGCCGCATGCGTGCTCAGCCAATCGCACTCGTTTTGCTCGTTGCGCTC
>JBATTM010000199.1:0-1880 GCA_049670545.1 Polyangiales bacterium | reverse complement strand
GGACAAGGTAGAGCCAGATCGCGGATGCGAAGGCCCACGCGACGTGGGTTCCCATTCCGAGCGCTTTGGCGCGTCGATAGGTTCGAATCCACCAAAGGATGATGGAAGTGGTCAAGAAGAAGCCGGCGATGAGCCACCAACCGCCCTCGTGAAGCGAGGGAAAGCTGAGTCCCGCCGACGGCGGCGGCGGTTCAAGCGCAAGCCACGGCAGCTGCCGAATGAACTCGGACAAACTCCAATCCACCGACGCCCACATGTTCAAGCCGATGATCTCGAAGGCGATGAAGAAGCAAACGATCGAGACGAGGCCCGTGTAGCCGAGATAGAAGGGGCCGATCTGCGGATTGCCGAAGAACCCGATGAGCCGGCTCATCGCGGTCTTCTTGATACGGAAGTCGGGATCGATCGGAGGCGGAACGTCGGGCGTTCCTTCGACCTGAATCTGCGTGAAGATGTTCTGATATTGGGCCATCTGGAATCAGCTCCAAACCGGAAGGTTCAGCCACCAGTTCCACCACTCGGGCCAGCCCTTGGTCCAAAACGGGCCGCTGATGACAATGCAGATGGCGCTCCAGATGCCTGCACTGAGCGCCAGAAGAAGGCCGAGGCGATGAATACCGAGCGCGCCAATCGAGTACCCGACGTGGTCGCGGAAGAACCCGTCCTCGTACTCCGCGGTGCGAACCTTCTCACCCTTCTGCGGGTTGAGCGCGGACAAGATCAGGCCTCCGTGAAGCGCGAGCGCAAGGGTCGTCGTGAAGAAGAAGGACACCGCAATCATGTGCGCGGGGTTGTAGTGGAAGTGCAGGTACTGGTAGCCGACGTTCGACACCCAATCGAGGTGACTGAAGATCCCGTAGGGGAAGCCGTGGCCCCAGGCGCCCAGCAGAAGCGGCCGAAAGATGACGAGCGTGACGTAGGCGAATACGGCCACGCCGTAGGCCACCGGAATGTGATAGCCCATGCCGAGTTTTCGACTGATCTCCGCTTGGCGCAGCGCCCAGGAAACAAAGGCGCCGGTCGCGCAGATGGTCACAAGCTGCCATATGCCGCCCTCGTCGAGGGGGGCGAACGCGAGGCCGTATTCAATCGACGGTGGCGCGATGTTGATGAGCCAAGGGTTCCAGGTCGCGCCGCGGGCCGCCTCCCAGAATATGAGCGCGGTGCCGACCACCGTAAAGAAGATCGTCGTGACCCCAAAGAAGCCGACGTAGAAGGGACCGACCCAGAAGTCGAACAGATCCCCTCCGACCAGGGTGCCACCTCGCACTCGGTAGCGACGCTCAAAACTCAGCAGACTCATGGGGTCCTCCTGCCCGGGGGACACGATCGCCTAGCCGGGCGCGATGGACCGGTGGCCCATCGAATGTAAATCTATCTAGACGCCTTGCTGTGTCAAGCAAAGTTGACATCGATCTCCTGAACGCTGCGAAATTCAGCCAAGACAAGGTCGCGAATCGCTTCGGGACACTGCTCGTGCAGCAGATGACCGGCGTGAGGAACCACTTCGAGGCACGCATCGGGCAGCGCCCTCAGTAGCTGTTCCTGCTCCACGAGGGGGACCGCATGGTCGTGCTGGCCCGCGATGAGCAGCACGCGGGTTCCCATATGTGGAAGGCGAGCAGTGAGCGGGGCGACGTTCCAGCTCGAGAGCATCGAGAGCACGCCCTCAATGTGGCGGGGCTGGGCCGCCAATCGCTCGTAGGCGCGAAGCTGAGCAGGGTCGAGATCGGAACCGATCGATTCGAGCAGCTGGCGGACCTTTTGGCGACGACCGACCCACAGCGAAAAGAGGCCCGACGCCTTCGAGCGAGCCGCGACCCGGGCCACCGTCGGGAACACGACACGCGACAACCCCCGCAGCGGCGTCGCAGCTGACG
>JBATTM010000198.1:0-6142 GCA_049670545.1 Polyangiales bacterium | reverse complement strand
ACCCCGCCGAAAAGACGACGTCCCGGCGCGATTGGCGCAAACTCGTCGGGTGGGCATGTCCGACCTTCGGATGGGTACGTACCCCTTGTTCGAGCTCCTCGGGTGCAGCCCGCGGGTCGAGGTATACCGCGGAGGGCGTCGCGGCATCGAGGGCTTCGAAAAGGCCGTCGTCGTGTGGCGAGTCGCACCGACGTGGGTAGCGGCGAGACACGTCATCGAAGAGGCGCGTCGCTGCGGGTTCTTGACCCACTCGAACGTCGCGCAGGTGCTCGACGCCGGCGTCTGCGCGGACGAGGGCTACGTCGTCACGGAGTACGTGCAAGGTGTGAGCATGGCCCGAGCGCGGGCGACGACAGAGATCGCGTGGCCAGTGGTTGTCTATGCCGTCGCCCAGGTCGCCGACGCCCTTGCGTACGCGCATGCTCGACGCGATCGCGAGGGCAACCTTCTGCGCATCGTGCATGGCGGCATCTCGCCGCACCGCATCCTATTGGGCGTTTCAGGCGGGGTGAAGCTCACGGGCTTCGCCATCCCTTGGAGTCGCGAGTTCGCCGAGGACACCCATGAGGCCTCGTTTCGTTCGCCTGAGCAACGACAGCGCGCACCGATCGATGGACGGAGCGACGTCTACAGCCTCGGGATGACGCTGCACGCGTGTTTGCCGGAAACGGCGCCGAGCTCGGTGGAAGACATCGTGTCTTTCGCATGTGCCCGTCTGCCGGAGGAGCGCCCTCATGCTGGGCAACTGCGCGATACCCTACGCGCGGTCCTCGCCCACGAGTCGCCACACATCGGCCCACGCGACATCGCGGCGCTTCTCGACCGGCTGGGCCCGAGCTCCGAGGAGCGAGAGATTCCAGGCCGGCCACCTCCCGTGCGCCTGCCAGCAGCCGACCTCGAGACCGCCTTGGCCGAGATGGATCCCTTCTGTGACGTCGACGCGGCACTGGCGCTCTACGAGGAGCTCGGCAGGCGGTTCGTGGAAGAGGGGGCCGGCGCACGTGGCCTTCGCCCGATCATCACGGGGCTCGACCTCGCGGATGGCCTAGGGCGTGATCGACAAGCGGCTCGCCTTTGCATGCTTCTCTCGCAGCTCTGTGCGCAAGCCAGTCGCCTCGACGAAAGTCTAGAGTGGCGCGCCCGTGCCACTACGTTGAGCCAGGCGCCCTTCGCCAAAACCGGCTAGAGACACGCTCTAGTCAGCTACTCACGGTCGTTGGCATCGGTGTCCGACCCTGTCGCGTCACCGTCTGTCGTCGTCGGTGCGACTTCGACCCCATCCGCGTCGGTCGCCTCAGGGGCTGAGTCCGTAGCTGCTTCCGGTTCCGCTTCGGTGGTCGCTGCGCTCTCGTCGTCCGTCGGCGTCGCCGCATCTTCGGCGGTCGCGGCTTCCTGGGTGGCGGCCTGCTCACGTACGGCGCGATCGAGCGCTTGGTCCCCCGATGAAGAAAGGAATGCCAGCCACACGGACAACGCCATGAACAAGAACGCGGAACCTGCCGTCAGCCGGGTGAGGATGTTCCCTGCGCCCGCGCCACCGAAAATCTGTTGGCCGGCGCCGCCGCCGCCAAAGGCGGAGCCCAATCCCCCGCCCTTGCCCGATTGGAGCAACACGACGAGAATCAGGAACAAACAAACGATGACGTAAATGACCGACACAAAGGTATGCATGATTCAGCTCTCCGCCCGGCCCACGCCGGCATCGATGATCGGAATGAAGTTTTCAGTAGACAATGACGCGCCTCCGACCAATGCGCCATCGACATCAGGTTGCGCCAGCAGCTCCTCGGCGTTCGAGGGTTTCACGCTGCCGCCATACAACACACGGACAGATTCGGCCCAAGATTCACCCTTGAGCGAACCGAGGTGACGGCGAATCGCGTGATGCACTTCCTGGGCGTCTTCGGCCTTCGCCGTCTTCCCCGTGCCGATCGCCCAAATCGGCTCGTACGCGATCACGAGCGGCGCAAGGGCCACCGCGTCGAACCCTTCGATTGCGGCTTCGACCTGGCCGAGCACGACGTCGAGCGTCTTGCCAGCCTCCCGCTGATCCAAGCTTTCGCCGACGCAGACAATTGGGACGAGTGTGTGACCGAGGAGGGCGGCGACCTTCTTGCGGACCCCCTCGTCGGTTTCGCCGAAAAACTGGCGTCGCTCAGAGTGCCCAATGATGCAATGGCTGCATCCCACATCATGCAGAAGCGCGGGGCTCAGCTCGCCGGTGAACGCGCCCGAGTCTTCCCAGTACACGTTCTGCGCAGCCAGCCCGACGGCCGACTCGGCGAGCGCATCGTGGACGGCAGAGAGAGACGTCGCGACAGGGGCCACCACGACTTCGCACCCGAGGCCTCCGCCGACCCGTGCTGCGATTCCGGACGCGAGCGCCTTCGAGTCGGCCACCGTGTTGTGAAGCTTCCAGTTGCCAGCGATGAGGGGGGTGCGGGTGGTCATGGCTCGAGTGCTTGGACGCCCGGGAGCGGGCGGCCCTCTAAATACTCCAACGAGGCGCCGCCGCCAGTGGACACGTGATCGAACCGATCGGCAAGATTCGCCTGCATGACAGCGGCGACGCTATCGCCTCCGCCCACCACGCTAAACCCGGGGCAGTCAGCCGCCGCACGCGCCACCGCCAGGGTACCCTCGGCAAAGGCCGGATTCTCGAAGAGCCCCATTGGCCCGTTCCAGAACACTGACTGAGCACGCCGCAGCCGGTCGCGATATAGGTTTTCCGTCGCAGGGCCGATGTCGAGCGCCATGGCGTCAGCGGGGATGCGTTCGATGCCCGTGGTGTCGGACGCAGTGTCTTCCACCCCGCTTCCGACGCGCACATCGATCGGCAGCACGAGATCGACTTCGCTCTGCTCGGCGGCCGCCATCAGGCTGCGGGCGAGCGGGAGCTTGTCGGTTTCGCACAGGCTCTTGCCGATGCGATTGCCGCGCGCCGCGAGGAACGTGTTGGCCATCGCCCCTCCGACGAGAAGCGCGTCGACCTTGGTGAGAAGCGCCTCCATCACACCGATCTTGTCGCTGACCTTGGCCCCGCCGAGCACGGCCACGTACGGACGGGATGCGTCGTTGCGCAGCTTGCTCAGCACTTCGAGCTCTCGCTGCATCAACAGGCCCGCGGCGCGGTGCTCCATCAAACCGGGAAGGGCACTCACCGATGCGTGTGCCCGATGGGCGGCACCGAAAGCGTCGTTGACGTACGCGGTGCATCCCTGGCCGAGCTCCCGGGCGAAGTCGACGTCGTTGTCTTTCTCGCCCTGGTGGAAGCGTAGGTTTTCGAGCAACGCCACTTGCCCATCGCGGAGGTCCTGTACGACCTTGCGCGCACCGTCACCAATGCAGTCGTCTGTGAGGCGCACTTCGCCGCCGTCGAGCAACTCGGCGAGGCGCACACCGACGGGCTCGAGCGAGAGCGACGGTACGACCTTCCCCTTCGGCCGCCCGAGATGCGATGCAAGCACGACGCGCGCACCTTGTTCGAGCGCATACCGGATGGTCGGCAATGCCGCGCGAATCCGGGTGTCATCGGTGACCTTTCCGTCCTGCAGGGGCACGTTGAAGTCGACACGAACGAACGTGGTGACGCCCTCGAGCGACAAGTCCTCGATCGAAGCGATGGCGTCGCTCACGGCGTTACCCGGCGTTCGCGATCACGCCGACCAGATCGACCATGCGGTTCGAGAAGCCCCATTCGTTGTCATACCAACTCTGCACCTCGACGAGGTCGCCACCGACGACCTGGGTCTGCGCGGCATCGAGAATCGAAGAGTGGGAGTTGCCGATGAAGTCCGTCGATACGAGCGGCCGCTCTTCGAAGTGCAGGATGCCCTTGAGCGGACCTTCGGCCGCTGCCTTGAATGCCGCATTGACCTCTTCACGCGTGGTGCTCTTCCCGACCTGAGCGGTGAGGCACGTGAGCGACACATTGGGCGTCGGGACGCGAATGGCGGTGCCGTCGAGCTTGCCCTTGAGCTCCGGCAAGACCAGGCCGATCGCTTTCGCGGCGCCGGTCGACGTCGGAATCATCGAGAGTGCCGCAGCGCGGGCGCGACGCATGTCGGAGTGGGGAAGATCGAGAATGCGCTGGTCGTTGGTGTACGAATGGACGGTGACCATGTGCCCCTTCACGAGGCCGAAGGTGTCGTTCAGGATCTTCGCGAGTGGTGCGAGGCAATTGGTCGTGCACGATGCACAGCTGACGATGTGATCTTTCGCGGCGTCGAAGGAGTCGCTGTTGATGCCGACACAGAACGTGCCGTCTACCGTGCCACTCGCGGGCGCACTGATGATAACCCGCTCGGCACCTGCTTCGAGGTGAGCCGAAGCCGCCTCTTGGGTGCGGAACAGGCCCGTGCATTCGAGGACGACCTCAGCCCCGAGGCCCTTCCAATCGAGCTTCGCAGGGTCTCTCTCTGCGCTGACGGGGATGCGTCGATCGCCAATCCAGATCGCGCCGTCTTCGACTTTGACCGGACGCGAGAACTCGCCATGAACCGAGTCCCATTGGAGCAAATGCGCAAGCATCTCGGCACTGGTCAGATCGTTGATCCCCACCAATTCGATGTCGCCCTCGGTGCGCTCGGCAATGACCCGCGCAACGCAGCGCCCGATACGTCCGAAACCGTTGATTCCAACTTTCGTGGCCATCCGATTCGACTCCCTCGTTCTGCCTGCGACGCCCGTCTGCGTCTTCGGCGAACGCGGAACCTAGTGGCGCGCCAGGTCGCGGTCAAGGAGCCAAGCGCGCGAATAGCCTGCGCTTTTCGACAAACGAAGCGAACCCGTCAGGGTTCTATTCGGCCGCTTCTTGCGCGTCGCGAAGCTCGGTCGTGACCAGCTCGAGCACGGCATTGGTGAATGCCACGATATCGGAACGACTATGGCCGCTGCTCCGAAGCTCGCGATAGACCGACTTGGCGATGATCCGAATTCCGCGGGCGTCGACCGCCTGGGCTTTCGGGTTGGTTGTGCTTGATGCCCCCATCTTGGGTAGAGAATGATGCAGAATGCATGCCAGCTGAAGAAACCAGCAAACCCCGAGGTTTCCGGACACTCTTTACACCGGTTTTACCAACGGAGGGCGCATTTTGCCACACGCTTCGGCCCACTCGTCACCAGGGGGCACAGTGCGCAAGATGTTGCGCGTTCGGCGGGTTGCCGCGAACCGACATGCGCACGTAACCCCGCAGGAACACCTACAATTCGGCCCCCCGGCCGACTTTCGCGTTGGAGTCCAACGCTTCCCTAAGGGTGGCGAGCGCCCTCGTGTGCAGCCGGCTCGCCCAGGACTTCGAGATGCCGAGTTCGGCGCCCAGCCCCTCGAGAGAACGCCCCTCGAAGTAGTGGCCCCGGATGACGGCGCGCTCGCGCTCTGGAAGTGCCGTGAGGGCCTCCAGGAGCCGCGCGACGCTCTGATGCCCCATCAAGACTTCCTCCGGCGACTTGGCGCCGAAGTCGCCGTGAAGAGGCCCAGCCGTGGTGAGCCCGGCGCTCACGCGGGCAAAGACCGCGTCGAGCGGGGTGGGTGGGGCTGGCTGGACGGTCACCGGCGCCGCATCTGCGATGCGTTGGCGTTCGTGGGCCCGGCGTGGAAGCTCGGTCATCTTTCGCACGCCGTCGAGCATCGCACCACGCACACGGTGATACGCGAACGTTCGAAATCGGACTCCACGGTCCGGATCGAAGCGATGACGCGCCTCGAGCAGCCCCCCGAACCCAAACGCGACGAGATCATCCAGCTCCCCGTGCAACGCCAGCTCTCGCCGAAGCCGTGCCGCCAGCCCATGGACCAATTGCCTGTGTTCGACCACGAATGCCTCGATTGCCTCCACGACGACCTCCTTGGAAACGGAACGGATGTTCCTTAGCCAGGTGGGTGAATGAAGTCAAATAGACTACATTAGCTTACCTTTGATACGACTGGTCGGACGAGCAGCGTTGCGGTATACGCGGCGGGTGGAGAGGCCAAGACCCGGCATCGCAAGCGCCGATCGACCGCGTGGCGGACCGTTCGCCTCGCTGATGAGCAACATCCGACATGATCCCGAGGCGTTGGACGCGCTTGGCTTCGCGTACGCCGCGCTTTCGGAGCCCGCACGTCGAGGCCTCGTCCGCGCCGTGGTCCAGGATCTAGAAG
>JBATTM010000197.1:0-2030 GCA_049670545.1 Polyangiales bacterium | reverse complement strand
CCCCATGCCCGCACCGCCGAATGCCTCAGGAATCGCAAGCCCAAGCATCTCGGACTCCGCGAGCTGCGCCCACGCGCGCGCGTGAAACCAATCCCCTTCCTTCGCGAGTGCCTTGAGCGATTCGTCGGTGACGATGTCTCCGAGCACCTGCTTGAGGAGGTCGCGAATACTGTTCTGGTCGTCTGTAAACGAGAAATCCATGACGTTCCTCTCAGCGGCGCCCGAGTCGCGGCATGCGAAGTCCGGCCTGGCAGATGATGTCGCGCTGGATCTCGTTCGTCCCGCCCCCAAACGTCAGCACGAGCGACATCCGGTAGTACTTCTCGAGACGCCCGCGAAGCAGCGCGCCCTCGGAGCTATGATGAAGCGTGCCGGCGGCGCCATGAATCTCCATGAGGAGCCGCGACCCTTCGACATAGAACTCCGAGCCGTACACTTTGATCGCAGACGCATCGGCAGGAGACAGGCTGTCCTGCGCGATACCCCATGCTTGCTGCCAATTCAGCAGTTTCAACGCCTCGAGTTTGGCGTACACCCGTGCCAAGTTCGTCCGGACCCAAGGCAGATCGGCGATCTTCCCCCCTTCTCCGTTGGGCGCGGTTTTCGCCCACTCGACCGTCTCCATGAAAATTCGCTCGAGGGGCCCGACCGAGCAAAGCGCGACGCGCTCATGATTGAGTTGGGTCGTGATGAGATGCCAGCCGTTGTTCTCGCCTCCGACGATGTTGCCGATCGGAACGCGCACGTTGTCGTAGTACACCGCGTGCACGTTGTTCTCTCCGAGCGCGTGCATGGGGGTGATCTGCACCCCCTCCGCGTCCACGGGAACGATGATGATCGAGATCCCTTTGTGAGGGGGCGCATCGGGGTCGGTCCGACAGGCGAGCCACATGTAGTCCGCATGGTCCGCAAGGCTCGTCCAGATCTTCTGCCCGTTGATCACATACTCGCCACCATCTCGGATGGCCGTGGTTTGCAGGGACGCCAAATCCGTGCCCGACCCAGGCTCCGTGTACCCGATCGAGAAGTGACAGCGGCCCTCGAGGATCCTCGGCGGGTACTCGGCCTTCTGTGCATCCGTGCCGAACTTCAACAACGTCGGGCCTACCGTGTTGAGGGTCAGGATGGGCACGGGAAAACCCGCGCGCTGCACCTCGTCGAAAAAGATGAACTGCTCGATCGGACCCCGGCCTTGGCCCCCGTGCTCTTTGGGCCAACCGATCCCCAACCAACCGTCGGCGCCGAGGCGCTGCATGGCCTCGTGGTAGTGCGGCCCGCCGCCCTCCATCTCGTTGAGCTCGTCGATCAACGTATCGGTGATCAGCGTCTCGAAGTACTCTCGCAGCTCGTCGCGAAGCGCCTTCTGCTCGGGGGTGTAGTCGAAATACATGGTTTCACAGCTCTCGGCCGCACGGCCGAAGTGAAACGTGTTCTAGTTTTCCCCGGGGACGAGCGCAACCCGCCCAGTCGCGAAACCACGAAAAAAGCCGACCCGAGGGCCGGCTTGAATCGAAAGAAGGTCGAGCGTGCGCTCAGTACTTCTTCTTGGCAGCGTCGGCGCCGACTTTGACGCGCCCCTCGGCGTCGTCCGCGGCATCCTTCACGTCTGCCGCTGCATCCTTTGCAGCAGCCTTGGTGTCAGCGGCAGCCTCTTTCGCGGCAGCCTCGGCATCCCCGGCGGCTTCCTTCACGTCTGCCTTCGCATCCTCGGCGGCCCCTTTGATGCCACCCGCGGCATCGTCTGCCGCGTCTCCGGCAGCTTCGGCGCCATCCGCTGCGGTGTCACCCGCGGCTTCCATGGCGTGGTCGGCGTGGTCGCCCGCCTCAGCGGCAGTGTCTTCGGCCTTTTTGCAGCCCGTCATTGCGCCCAGCAGCGCGAGGACGAAGCCTAGTCGCATCGTGTTCTTGATCATGTATCCCTCCAAGCGAGATCTGGCTTTCCCTCAGCTCGCCGGCTATTCGGCGGCCTTCTCTCCAATACCGTCAACGGCGTCCGCTGCCTTGTCGGCAGCTGCGTCTGCCGCGGCGGC
>JBATTM010000196.1:0-2264 GCA_049670545.1 Polyangiales bacterium | reverse complement strand
GAGCAAGCCAAAGGGCGCGTTGACGATCCATGTTTCGTCGATGCTGAGCCCGGCGCCACCGATGCCGAGCCCGGGATCCTTCGTGTCCCAGAGCTTCGTTCCGTCCTCGAGCGCATATGCCGCGAGCGTGGCGTTCTTGCCCGCCGTCGAGACCATGACTGCGCCAGCTGCCGCGCCGGGGTCCGATGTCGGCGGCCCGACGAGCTCTTTCTGCCAACGGGGCTTGCCGCTGTAGAGATCGATGGCGTAGAGCGCGCCCTCCCGTTGGCCGCGTGCGGCCGCTGCCACCACGGTTTCGTCGTGAACCAGCGGTTTGAACTGAAAACATCCTCGCTCTGCGAAGCGCCACACGTCTTCACCGGTCGCGATGTCGATCGCATGAATCGCCTCTTCACCGCACGTCACCAAGAGCACGCGGCCGACCTTGGTCATCTGAAACTCACCGCCGGTGCGCGATGCGAAACGCCAACGCGGTTGTCCCGTTCGCACGTCGATGGCGACCAAACGGTGGCTGCCCTCGGTGACCACGGCGACGGGCGGGATACTGCCGCCGCCCGCCATCATTCCGCTCGGCGGACCGCCGATCCGCGGCGTGATGTGGGTGGAGCAGTATGTCTCGCCGTCCTCCACGTTGCACAGTTCGACCTCGCCGTCGGCCGACAACCGAATGAGAACCGACCCGGCCATCATCGTGGTTGCCGCTTGCCCCGGCCTTGCCCACAACACTTCTCCGCTGTCCCGGGAGACCGCAACCACGTGGGTCTGGGTCGCAATCACGAGTCGATCGCCGCACATGAACACCGAGTTGGCATCGAGGCCCTCGAGACAAATGCGCCAACGTTCTTCGAACTGCAATGAAGGAAGTTGGTCTCCCTGCGGCCGCGCAACTGTGGTTGCCTGGTTGTGCATCCGGAGACGGTCCGGATCGAGGTTGACGAAGCTGTCCGCGCTTCGCTTCGCGCGGATCTCTCGCCGAAGCGCCCGCACCTCTTGCCGAAGCGCACGGACGCGAAGATTCTTGCTCTGGCCCCGATCCGCCGCGACCAAGCTGCGAAGGAGGTCGCTCGCGAGCTTCAAGATGGGGAGCGCGGCCTCCGCAATGCTGAGGGACGTCGCAGTCAACTCCCCTTGCTTTTCGGATGAAAGCTCCACGCTCACGAGCTGATGCGAAGACTTCCTCATCGCGATCTGAAATCCGCCTGCCCGCAAGCGAACATGCGTCGGCTGGGTGTTGTCCCACGAGTCGACGAGGGTGCGCACCGCGACGACCATGCGGTGCGCCGCGAGCATGATCGGGCCCCGCACCAACGACAGACGACGGCCACGTACGAAGGCCCACAGATGACCATCGAAGAGGAGTGCGTGCACGTCAGCGCGGGTCGATCGACTCTGTGACGCCGACGAGGAGGGATAGACCGAGGCCTCGTACCCGAATGCCAGCGGCACCTCGGAGGGTGGGGCGTCCAACTCCCCGCCGCGCTGATTCACGGCGGCTGTCGGTTCCTCCGGATCGCGCGAGACTTTGGTCGCGAGCGCGCGCTCGGCTACCCGCACCGCGATCTGTCGAGCTGTCGGGTCGAGTTCGCTCCGTGCAGCCTCCAGCATCGTCTGCGCGCACGTGTCGAGGAGGCGCCGGAGTGGCACGGTTCGATCCAGCTGATAGACGACGGGTGCGCTCGCGGTGCCGTAGCAACTCACGAGGATCGAGTCTCCCCGTCGCACCAGGGCGTACTCGATCGCTGCGGATGCAAGCGGCAACAAGACTTTTCGCTTGGCCCCGATCGCGAGGGCCGTCGTGGCCGCCGTCAACTCGGCGAGTGACGGGATCTCGATGTCGGCCTCGCCGCCGAGCAAGAGCCTTGGGACCGCAGAAACCCCGCGTTTCACGGGGTACGCAACTGAATCGTCGAAGTGTGCCACCATCTTGCGTATCCAACGTGCGCTGGAACGAAAATGGTACTTGGCGGATTCGATCCCGATCCAAAAAAAGGCCGGCTTCCCCCATATGTTGACAGAGGCTCCGCGGGCGGGGGTGACTTCAGCGCGCCTCAGCGTGCGTCGCGCCCTGTTCGATGCTGCGCACGTGTTCCTCTGCGCCGGCAAGGAAGTGTCGAAGGGCCGCATCAAAGCTTCCGGCGTCGTGGTGTCGCTCGAGATAGTCGAGTGCACTGCGAGCGAGGGTCGCGGCGCATTCAGGGTTGGACACGATCCAGCGAGCGCCCTCCGCCAGGGCCGCGGGGTCGTCGTCGCGGACGGCCACGCAC
>JBATTM010000195.1:0-14788 GCA_049670545.1 Polyangiales bacterium | reverse complement strand
GAGGATTGGCTGACCTGGCGTCGCTGGTCGAGGGAATCCGAAGCGGGCAGACCAGAGCGGTTGCTCGCGCGTGCCGACTGATCGACGAACGAGACCCACGGGCGTTCGCGCTACTCAAGGAAGTCTTCTCCCCCGACGGGCACGCGTATGTCATTGGGGTCACCGGCACGCCGGGGTCTGGGAAGAGTACGTTGGTCGATGGGTTGGTGGCGCTCTATCGCAAGCGCGCATTGCGAGTGGCAGTTCTCGCGATCGACCCTAGCAGTCCGTACACGGGGGGTGCGATTCTCGGGGATCGCATTCGCATGCAACAGCACTTCACGGATGATGGCGTGTTCATCCGCTCGATCGCGACTCGAGGGCACTTGGGAGGCCTCTCGAGATCGACGGGAGATGTTGTTCATGTCCTGCACGCGGCGAAGTTCGATGTCGTGATCCTAGAGACGGTTGGGGTCGGGCAGGACGAACTCGAGGTTACGCGTCTTGCCGATACGACGCTCGTCGTCATGGCCCCGGGCCTCGGCGACGACATTCAGGCGATCAAGGCTGGGATTCTCGAGGTAGCCAATGTGTTCACGGTCAACAAGGCAGACCGTGTTGGTGCCGACGCGGCCGTCCAAGATCTCCAACAGATGATCTCGTTGCGTGGGGTGCCAAAGGGTACGGGCAAGATGCAGGGGCACACCGCCGTGGCCACGCTCCGTCGAGGCCCTGAGCCGAAGGACGGGACCTGGGTCCCGCCGATCCTGAAGACCGTGGCGCATCGTCGAGAGGGGCTCGAAGCGTTGGTGGAGGCGTTTTCGGCGCACCGAAGGTTCCTGGAGGAGACGGAGGCAGGGCAGGCGTTGCGTGAGGCGCGACGCCGCGAAGAGTTTCGCGCGATTCTCTATCAAGCGCTGATCGACGAGGTGGACCAGCGCTTCGCGGACGAGGTGAGCGCAGGCGTCCGCGATGTCGTTGCGGGGCTTGGTGATCCCTATTCGGTCGCCCACGCACTGGTTCGTCGCGCGATTGGTGGAGACGACGACTCGTAGGCCTTGAGCACGTTGCATTGGTTCAGCTAGAGTGCGCGGCATGTCTTTTGTAGACCTGACCCGCAGCGGGCCCGTAGGCCTGCTCACGATCAACCGGCCGGACAAGCTCAACGCCCTGAGCGAAGAGGTGCTCTCTGACCTGCAAGTCGGCGTCGCTGCCCTTGCAAACGACGACAGTCTCCGCGCTGCCATCATCACCGGAACGGGCAAGGCCTTCGTCGCCGGCGCCGACATCGCGGCGATGCAGACGATGACGGAGGCCGAGGGGCGGGCTTTCGGGGAGCTCGGCCATGGCGTGTTCGATGCGATTGGGGCGTTGCGCTTTCCGGTCATCGCGGCCGTCAACGGATTTGCGCTCGGCGGCGGCTGCGAGCTCGCGTTGGCTTGTGACTTCATCTATGCGTCGACGAAGTCGAAGTTCGGTCAGCCAGAAGTGAACCTCGGGATCATTCCGGGGTTCGGCGGAACACAGCGCTTGCCGCGGCGGGTTGGTGTCGCCATGGCGACCGAGCTGATCGTCACAGGCAAGATGATCGGCGCCGAGGAAGCGCTTCGCATCGGGCTTGCCAACGCGGTGTTCGAGCCCGACGGATTGCTCGAGGGCGCCCATGCGTCGGCGGCAGAAATCGCGACGAAGGGGCCCATCGCCGTCGCCACCGCCAAACGGCTGATCGCGAGTGGTGTCGAGTTGCCGCTGGGCGAAGGGAACGCCCAGGAGCGTGACGCGTTCGGGGAAAGCTTCGGTACCGATGATCAATCAGAGGGTATGGCCGCGTTTCTTGCGAAACGCGCGCCCAGTTTTCGCGGACACTAGCGTGACTCGAACGCCCGTTCGACGCTGGGCCGCTGGGCTTCAGCGAGACTCGAACACAACCGAATCGCCTCGGTCGCAGTCGCGAGATTTCTCGGGCCGCCCGTGAGGTCTTCGACTCTCGGCGCGAAGAACGATTCGACTTCGTCCGCGGCCTGCACCGAACAGAATCCGCTCACGTAGCGAGGCGAGCGCCCGAGTTGGCGTTGACCGAACCGCTGGGCCAGTGCGTCGAAATTGTCTCGGAACCAGGCCCAGGCGTCTGCGCGTGTGCGGGCGTTGCCCAGCTGGGGCCCGAGGAGACGCCCGATTTCGTTGATTCGGACCGCCGGGTCGAGCGTGAGGGCGCGGGCACGTGCGGCGAGTTCGCCGTCTACAGCGTGCCCGAGGGCGGAGAGGATCTCGCCGCGTTGGTTGGCGTCGCTGCTCTTTCGAAATGCTGCCTCGAGATGATCGAAGAACGCAGGCCCACTCTCCTGAACGGCGGCCGCGAGCGCGACGCCCGTCAGCTGAGGCTCAAGTGACGCCCCGCCGCGGCGGGACTGGAATCCGGCTTCCGAACGGCCCAAACGGGCTGCCCGCGATCTCACGTCCGCGTCGCGCACGTCCATGACCATGAACCGAATGACGGATTCCCGAAGCAGTTTGTCGTCGCTCGAGTCACTCGCGCGTGCTCGCCAACCGAGAGCCCGGTATCGCTTTCGGTAGAGTTCACCAGCGTAGCGACGCACCGCGGGTCGGAGTGCGGGCGGTGCTGCATCCTCGATCATGAAGCGCAGTGGCCGCATCGGCGCGGTCGCGACGCCTCGGATGGGACTCGCCACGAGCTTTGGAAACCAGGGGATGAGGTTCTGTGCGTCGGCGCTTCCCTGTTCGAATGCCGCGAACAAGCTATCGACGACAGTGATCTGGCCGCGCTCGGACAGCTTGGCGAAGCCCCGCGTGCGTAGCGCCTCCCAGTCGGAATCGGCGAGAGCGAAACGGTAGTAGCCGGCGCCCTCGTCGTTGGGCATCCACCAACGTGGGCACTCGGGAAGCGTGATCTGGCCGCTCTCGCCGGCGAGGAGCTGGCACGTCGTGCCACCGCTCAAGCGGACGCACATCGGGATCTGCCAAGTCTGCCGCGGGTCGCCCGAAGACCCCAGCGGGAAGTAGCGCTCCTGAGACCACGACAACGTGCCCTCTGCCCCAGAGCAGGCAAGCGACGCGTGCACGAGAGGAACCCCAGCCTGGTCCAGAAAGGACCGAAACGGAGTCGAGATGTCACGATCGTCGACCGCGTCGAGTGCGGCCAGCAAGTCGTCTGCTGTCGCCGTGCCTTCTTCGTGCGCACGCAGATAGCTACGTATGCCATCACGGAACCGCTCTGGCCCCATCCATCGCTCGAACATCGCGAGGACAGCGCCGCCTTTCTCGTACGTAATCGTGTCGAACGCGTTCTGGATGTCGTCGTTGCTGTTGACGGGCTGTCGGATGCGTCGTGCGCTCTCGAGGCTATCCAGCTGCATGGCCCGATGTGCGGAAGCCAAGCTGCTGAGATCGATGCGGTAGTCGGGGTGAATGGACTCGACCGCCTTGTTTCCCATCCATGTCGCGAAAGCCTCGTTGAGCCAGATGTCGTTCCACCAAGGCATGGTCACGAGATTGCCAAACCACTGGTGCGCGAGTTCGTGCGCCATCACATAGGCAAAGCCTCGTCGCTGATGTTCGGAAGCTGTTTTCGGATCGAGGAGTAGTAGCCACTCGCGAAAGGTGATGAGGCCGACGTTCTCCATCGCGCCCGCACTGAAGTCGGGGACGGCGACGACATCGAGCTTGCGATACGGGTAGGGGATGTCGAAGTAGTCTTCGAGCACCGCGACGTACTTCGCGGTATTGGCAAGCGCGTATTGGAGGCGCTCCCCTTGCCCGCGCGCGGCAATCCCGCGGAAAGGGATCGGGTGAGCGCGAACCGAATTGGGCTCGATGGCCGACCCTGGCACGACATCGAGAGGTCCGATCGCGAACGCGATCAGGTAGGTTGGGAGGGGTGAGGTGGGCGTGAAATGAATCTGCTGACGGCCGTCGGGGAGGCGCACCGCGGTGTCGACTGGCGTGTTTCCCGCCGCAAGCACATCGCCTGGAACCACCAGCGTGATGTCGAACGGCGTCTTGAAGCGCGGCTCGTCGAAACTCGGGAATGCCAACCGTGCGCTGATCGCCTCGAACTGCGTAAACGCGTACGCGAGCCCGCCGGTCTCGACTTTGTAGAGACCCCGAAGCGGATGGTCGAACCGAGCCGTGTACTCGATGTGGATCGACGCGTTCCCGGCGGGAAGGGGTTCCGCGAACTCGACTCGAGCGACCCCATCCTCGGTACGTTGCGTCCAGGTTGCGGTCACGGGAGTCTCGCCGTGGTGTGCGTGGATCGAAGTCACCACCAGGTCTTGCCCGTGCAACCAAATTCCGGACGCTGGCTCGTCGAGCGCGATTGCGATGCTGGTCTTTCCCGCGAATCCGTCGGCCCGAGGGTCGACCTCGATCGTGAGTTGATACCCAAGCGGTCGGACCCCCTCCGGGAGCCTGCCGGTCGGAACGGAACCCAAGCTCGACGTGTCTCGTGTTGAGGCAGCTTGGAGTGCGGGCTGCGGGGTGACGCAAGCGGTCGAGAACATCCCGACGACCATTGCCGCCATGCCTGCCGACGGACCGAAATTCCTCATCGCGGCCGCCGAGGTCCAGGGTCATGACCCAGGGCAAAGAGTCGGTCGTAGAGTGCAGAGCCGAGGGGCTTGTGGGAGGTCGGCGGCATGGCCTGTCCGTATGTCGGCGGCAGGTGCCGCAGTGTTTGTGCAAGCTCCCGAGGCGACGGGCCGACGTGATCCATCGCGATGTGCCTCGCCCCCTGGCGGTTCGCGATCCAGGTGACCACGAATGCGAATCCAACCGCGAGGGTCACCCCTGCGACGAGCTTGCGCGGGTCACCCGCCCCCGCCGCCGCAGCACCAGCGAACACGATCATCGACAACGGGAATGCGATCAGCCAGCGCTGGAGTCGCTCTATCCGTGAACTCTTGCTCTCGGTTACCTCGAACTCGACCAGAGTGCGCCAGTAGCGTTCCGGCATTCGTTTCAACACGCCGTCCGTGAGAAGCACGGCACGCAGCCACGGCATGGCGGCCACGTGCGTCAAGAAGGGGTTCGGAGCCGGCAAGTGCGCGAGCCGCCAGGAGACGCCGTCTACTTCGATGCGGGCTCGGAACATCGGCCAAATCCCAAGGACGATCATCAGCCAAGGGCTCACGATCGAGACGGCGATCACGCATAGAATGGCGGCGAGGAATGCAGCCGCAGGTGCGGGCAGGGGAAGGGCAGGTCCCATCGTCATCAGAATCGCGGTCGCAGCGCCCGTGGCGGCGACGACGACCGAAGAGGTCTGTACGGCGCGGCCGAGTGTCTCCCACCACGACATGGCTTCGGCGTCGGCTCCCGTGCGCTGGCTGAGCGCAACCGCCACCCAGGCGGTCACGAGGCACAGGCTGGACAAGAACCACACTCCGAGAATTCCCCAGCGCGCAACGAACGCTGCGTCCGCGCTGAGGGCGCCTGCCACCGATGCGCACGAAATCGCGAGCGCGCCTACGAAGAAAGTCGATCGACGAAATCGATGGAGTGCCCGATCACGGGCCGGCGCCTCCTGCGCGTTCTTTCCCAACACCCACCCTCTCATCGTCGAGCAGACGACGAGCGGAACCAGTGCCGAAGCCACCAGTGCGAGGAAGGGCGTCACGCGAACTCCACCATCACGGGTGCGTGATCAGAGGGGGATTTCCTACGGCGTTCTTCGCGATCCACGATGGCGCCGATCGTTCGTGCCGCCAACGGAGGCGTCGCGAAGATGTGATCGATGCGCAGGCCGTTGCCGCGTTCGAAACCGCGGCCTCGGTAGTCCCACCACGAGAACACTCCGCCTTCAGGATGGAAGGGGCGAAATACGTCGGACAGTCCTGTGGCCGCGACCTCGCTGAGGGCGTCCCGAACGGGGTCACAGGCAAGCACCGAGGCTCGCCATTGGCTCGGCCGTCCCATGTCATCATCATGCGGCGCCACGTTGAAGTCGCCGCAGAGGGCGACTCGGTCTCGGTCCGGGTCGAATCGCGCGCGTAGCATCGCCGCCAGGCGCGACATCCACCGGAGCTTGTAGTCGAACTTGTCCGACCCCACCTCGCCGCCATTGGGGAAGTATGCGCTGATGACGGTGATGCCGTTCACGACTGCGCGGATCAATCGCGCTTGAGGGTCCTCCTCGGCCTCGCCGAACCCGCGGACCACCTCGGTGATGGGCGATTTGCTCAAGATCGCCACGCCGTTGTACGTCTTCTGGCCGTACACCTCGGCCTCGTATCCGCACTCACGCACGGCGTCGAACGGGAAGGCGTCGTCGGTGACCTTGAGCTCTTGGAGGCACAGGACGTCGGGGGCCGCAGCGTCCAGCCAGTCGACCAAGTGTTCCTGCCGTGCCCGGATCGAGTTCAGGTTCCACGTAGCGACCTTCATCTCGAGATGCAGTAGCATGGAATCATGGCGAGCAAACGCATCGAGACCAAGGGCGCCCCGGCGGCGATCGGGCCGTACTCTCAGGCGATCACAAGTGGTGAGTGGATCTTTTGCTCCGGGCAGATCCCAATCGACCCGATCAGCGGGGAAGTTGTGGGTCGGGGCGACATCGAGGCCCAGACGCGGCAGGTCTTGCGAAATCTCGAAGCCGTGTTGGCCGCATCGGGCGCGACGCGACGCGACGTCGTGAAAGCAACGGTCTATCTGATAGATATGGCCGAATTCTCGAAGATGAATCAGGTATACGCGCAGTTCTTCGAAGGCTGCACGGCACCCGCGCGCGTCTGTGTCCAGGCTGCGGCGCTTCCGAAGGGGGTCGACGTCGAGATCGACTTCATCGCGAGGACCGCAGGCTAGACCGAGTTCATCCTGAAATGATTCGATGATCGTAGTCTCGGGGCGTTGAGGCGGCCGCTGGAAAGACGAAGGACGTGCAGCGTACATTGGAGGATGAGCCGCGGCCGGATCGGCGTCCTGAGGCTGCGAGGGCGGATCAGATCAGGGTGAACTCGGTCTAGGCGTAGAACGGATCCTGAAGGTCCGCCGTATCTTCGCGATCGGGGCCGACGCTTACGAGGCCGATCTTGCAACCGATTTCCTGCTCGATCCGCTCGATGTAGCGTTGGGCCGCCTTCGGAAGCTCGCTGCGAGAGCGCGCCGTGACGAGTTCTTCGTCCCAGCCTTCGAGAGTCTCGTAAATGGGGGTGACCGCGTCGAGGCGTTCGTAGGGCGGATGGGAGAGCCGCTGCCCCTCCAGCTCGTACGCAACGCAAACCTGAAGCTCCGACAGCGCGCTGAGCACGTCGAGCTTGGTGATGGCGATCTCGTTTAGCCCGTTGACCGCGACCGCATGTCGGAGTGCCACCAAGTCGAGCCATCCGCAGCGTCTGGGGCGACCTGTGGTCGATCCGTACTCTGCACCCGCGTCGCGAAGGCGCTGGCCCGTGTCGTCGTCGAGTTCGGTGGGGAATGGGCCGCCTCCGACCCGCGTCGTATACGCCTTCGCAATGCCGATCGCCCGCTTGATGTGGGTCGGTCCGACCCCCGCGCCAGCACATGCGCCGCCCGCAACGGCGTTCGAGCTCGTGACGAAGGGGTAGGTGCCATTGTCGATGTCGAGCATCGTGCCCTGAGCGCCCTCGAGGAGCATCTTGTCCCCCGCCTCGACGGCATTGCGGACCACGGTCGCGGCATCGCCGACATACCCCTGAAGGAGACCGCCGTGCTCGGCATATGCCTCGGCGATCGCGGCGGCTTCAGGAACAACGCCTCCGAGATCCTCGATCACGGGACGCCATGCATCGAGGTTGCCGATGAGTTTGGCTTCGAGGCGCGCCGCATCGAGCAGGTCTCCCATGCGAATGCCGCGGCGCGCGACCTTGTCCTCGTAGCATGGTCCAATGCCCCGCTTGGTCGTGCCGATCGCACCGTTCGACTTCTTCTCGCGAAGCTCGTCGACGAGCTTGTGATGCGGAAGCACCACGTGTGCGCGTTGGCTGATCAGCAGTCGTGCCAGCGTCGATACTCCTCGTTCACCGAGCGCCCGGATCTCCTGGAGAAGCACCGCGGGGTCGATGACGGTTCCCTGTCCGATGACACACTTGGTTTGCTCGTGCAGGATGCCCGAGGGAATCAGATGCAGGATCAGCTTCTGGCCGCCGACGACGAGCGTGTGTCCCGCGTTGGCCCCTCCTGCGTAACGGACCACGAGATCTGCGTACGGGGAGTACAGGTCGACGACCTTCCCCTTGCCCTCGTCACCCCACTGGGCTCCGACTACCACCACTGCGCTCATGTTTCGTTCCCATTCCGCGCCCACGCGAGGATCTGCTCGCTGGGCCCCTCGTTGAGCGTTCGAGACCGGCCGTCGCCCATGCGAATCAGCCGCGTACCATTTCCTTGTTGCCACGCCAGCACGTCGTAGTCCCACGCCTTCGCATATCGCTTGGCTTGGTCTATGGTCTTCGCCGCAATCCCGCTCACCCGCGCGCCTTCGGCACGCCATCTCTCGGACGCCGCACGTCGTTTCCGATCAGAGCCCCCCGCAACGAGTACACGAAGCGGCAAGGTGTCCTTGAGCGACACACCGGCTTCGGTGAGCGCCCAGAGGACATTGTCGACCTCAAAGGCGAAACCTGTGGCCGGTGCCGGCGCGTCGTATCGCCCGAGTAGGTGGTCGTAGCGCCCGCCCAACCCGAGTGGCTCCCCCGGACCCTCCGCAAGCAACGTCATGCTCACGCCCGTGTAGTACGCCTGTCGTCGAAGATCGCTCAGGTCGATGCCGATACGATCTCCCAGCCCAATCGCCTCCAAACGGTCCACCACTCGCTCGAGCTCATCGAGGGCTCGCTTCGCAGCCGTGTTGCGAAGCCTGCGGCGCGCATCCGTGATCACGGTCCGGTCCCCGTAGAGATCACACAGCGTGCGGAGTCGCTTGCGCTCCGGCGCGACTACGCCCGCACTCTTCAGCAGCCGCTCGAGGTTCGTCGCGTCCTTGGCTGCGAGGGTGTCGATCACGGCTGCGCGTGCCTGTGTCGGAACGTGATCAAGCACTTCGGCGCCAATCTTCACCTGGGCGAGTTCGACCAAGAAGTCCCGCAGTCCGACGTGTTCGCAGGCACGCACCGCGACCTCGATCACCTCGGCGTCCGCTTCGGGACCTTTGAGGCCCACGCACTCGACCCCGCACTGGAGCACTTGGTGCTGCCGACGTGCGCGTCCCCGCCTGCGTCGCACGACCGTGCCCTCGTACGACAAGCGCCATGGCGAGGGTCGGTCCTGGAGTCGCGTGGCGATGATTCGAGCGATCTGCGGGGTGATGTCTGGTCGAAGGAGGGCGACCTCTCCCGAGTCCGGTTCGACGAAGCGAACCAAGTCTTTGCGGTCCACGGTGCCGAGCCCCCGCTCGATGACTTCGGCGTACTCGAAAGGTGGCGTCGTGACGCGCTGGTAGCCGTACAGATCGAACGTCTCCATGAGCCGCTGCCAGAGCAGCGTGCGCATCATCGACGCAGGCGGGAGTAGGTCGCGCATCCCACCGGGCGGGGTCATTGGCAGGTTGGAACCCCGGGGCCCGGGACCTGCCTCGCCCCCGGTTCGTCGCCGTCGCGATGGGGGGGGCACGTCAGAGCCTCAGCGTGTGCACACTGCTCACGTGTTCGATTGCGCGGAGCTCCTCGACGACGTCTCCATTGACGTGCAAGTCGACGTTCCAAAGCGCAAGCGCCTGCCCGCTCTTTTCATCGAGTCCGACCTGCATCCTCGACACGTTGATCCCACGACTGCCGAGCGTCGTTCCGACGGAACCGATGACGCCTGGCTTGTCGAGGTTTCGCATGATGACGACATCGCCCTCCATCACGGCATCGATTTCGTAGCCTTCCATGCCCACCAAACGCGGCTCGCCCCTGCGACCTGGGGTGCCGGTCGCGGTGTGAATGCCCTTTTCACCCGTCACGGTGACACGAATCGTCGTGGAGTATCGGTCGCTCGGCTCCTTGACCTCAGCGAGCTTGATTCCCCGCTCCTGCGCCTCGTAAGGCGCGCTGATCGGGTTGACGGGTTCCTCGAGGTGGTGTTGCAAAAAGCCTGCGAGCGCCGCGCGTGCGATGGGTGTCACCCCGAGCTCGCCAGCTTCCCCGGTGCAGGTCACCCGCAACTCGCGCACGTCGACCGGGTCGAGTTGGCCAACCAGGCTGCCGAGCGCCTTCGCGACCACGATGTACGGCTCCAATCGTTCCGCGATCTCTGCGGGAAGTGCCGGGACGTTGACTGCGTTCTTCACGACGCCGGTCGTGAGGTACGAAACGGCCTGCTCGGCGATCTCGACTGCGACGCGCTCCTGCGCCTCGGAGGTAGACGCGCCGAGGTGCGGTGTACAGAGCACGTTATCGAGGCCGAGAAGGGGGCTGTCGCTCGCGATTGGCTCTTGCGAGAACACGTCGAGGGCGGCGCCGGCGATCTCCCCTGCTTTTGCGGCTCGGGCAAGGGCCTCTTCGTCGACGATCCCACCTCGTGCGGCGTTCACGAGGAGAGCCCCGCTCTTCATCTTCGCGAAAGCGGCGTCATCGAAAAGGTTCTTCGTGTCTGGCGTGAGAGGCGCGTGAATCGTGATGAAGTCGGCGCGGGACAGAAGGTCTTCGAACGAGACGAGCTCGATTCCCAACTCTGCGCATCGCTCGCTGCTCATGACAGGGTCGACGCCAATGACTTTCATCTTCAGGCCCTGCGCCCGGTCGGCGACGATACGGCCGATGTTGCCCAGGCCAACGATTCCGAGGGTCTTGAACGCGATCTCGCGTCCCTGAAACTTGCTCTTCTCCCACTTGCCACTGCGCATCGACGAAACAGCCTGCGGGATGCGTCGTGCGAGGGCGGCAAGAAGCGCAAGTGCGTGTTCCGCAGTCGTGACCGAGTTGCCGGTGGGTGTGTTCATCACCACGATTCCACGGCGGCTTGCGGCGGGGATGTCGACGTTGTCGACGCCGATCCCAGCCCTCCCGATCACCCGCAGCTTGTCGGCCGCTTCGACGACTCGGGGGGTCACGCGGGTGGCGGAGCGGATGATGAGCCCGTCGTATTCCCCGATGACCTCGCAGAGCTCGTCTTCACTCATGCCCGGCCGAAACTCGAGTTCCACACCCGGCGCCTCACGCAGAACGTCGAGGCCCGCCGAGGCGAGCTTGTCGGACACCAGGACACGTACGTTGGACATGGCTACTCCCTATGGAATTCGGCGCAAAAAAGCCGGCGCAGAGCTAGCAGTCGCTATCCTGCCGGTCAAGGAGCGCGCCCGCTACATCCAGTGAATCGCGCCGAGTGCCAGCAGAATGGCGACCACCCGGTGGCCGCGATGCTTGTCGACGGCTTCGGGCTGGGCGTTGGCGAATTCGACCAGCTGGTCGACTGTATGCGGTTCTTTGCAGAGCTTGAGCGTGGCCTGGATGTCTCCAGGCAGGTTCGCGGTGGCGACGGCCGTGTCGATGCGGTCCGCCTGAATCACCCGATGCTGACCCCGTTCCAGGAGGAGGGTGTCTTCGAATCCGGCCTCAATACGTCGTTGCAGACCTCGATCGAGGATGTCCCAGGCGTGGAGCTTCAGTGGGAACCCGCTGCTTGGCGGGTCGACGCCCTCGTAAAACATGGCCGTGCCTGACTCCCACGTGAAGAGATCGAGGAGCTTCTCTCTCACCTGTTCGGCGATGTGCTGGAACAATTCGAGCGGTTCGACCAGGCCGAGTGCCACCAACGTGTCTCCCAGTTTGCCTTCGAAGCGCGGCATCACGGCCAGCGCCATATCGAGTTCGCTCCGGTTGATCACGCGTTTCTTCACGAGGTGCTCGCCGAGCAACTCGCCTGCGAGATTGCTCGTGACGAAGGCGGGCACGCCGAGCTTGGTGTACACCTCTTTGCGGACTCCCCCTTGTTCGCACAACCACAGGCCGGTTCGTCGCGTGACGAGCGTTCGGACGAGTGCAGCCACGAACCCTCCGTTCTCGAAGTCCATGCTGCGGTCGGCCGCAGCAGCGGATGTGATGCGCGCGGTCGTGGGCGTCATCCGAGATGCCGGCACATGGCGATACAGATCCTGATGAGTCGAGAGAGGCTGAAAGTCTCCTCCCGCAATGCTGATGTTGTCGTCGCCAGTGACTTGCCCCGTCGCGACGGCTTCGACGACCTTTGCGTACGGGAGAGGACCCACCGTGGCCCCGTTCGGCTTGCGAATCTTGTACTCGAGCGGAGTGACGTTCGTGGTGCTCGGGTGCGCGTTGGCGAGCAGGAGCGGTGTGGGCGGCATCGTGGCCTTCGGGACGGTGTCGGCCGATGTCTTTCGTGTCCGCGTCTCGGTAGCGATCTCACCCACGATACTCGCGAGTTCCGCCCGCAAGACTTCTTCCGGCCGACTCTGCCACGGTTCGAGCGCGGCCCAGAAAGCCCGCGCCGTGGGCGGACGTTCATCGAGATTCGCTGACAGTGCGCTCAAGACGACGGCACCGAGTCCTTCTGGAAGCTGCGGGAGGAACTCGATGAACGGGTGAACCTCTGCGTCGCGAATGGCAAGAAGCACGGCCAACTCGCTACCCCCTGCGAACAACGGTCGTCGCATGAAGAGCTCCGCCGCGATCACCCCGGTCGAAAAGATGTCGGCGCGCTGATCGACGTCGCCACCGGAAACCTGTTCGGGCGCGAGGTACCCAAGCTTTCCGTTCGCGCGTGCCGCCGTGTCCGGCGTGAACGGATCGCTATCGGACCGGGCGATTCCGAAATCTGCGATCTTCACGTCGCCATGAATCGACATGAGGACATTCGATGGACTGATGTCGCGATGAACAATCCCAAGCGCCCCTCCGACACGATCGGTGGCGCTATGCACGGCGTCGAGACCTGCGAGGATTTGACGAACCAGATAGACGACCAAGTCGTGCTCGAGTCGCTTGCTGTTGCGCGTGAGTCGACGACTCAGGTGCCAAAGGTCGCAGCCGGGCACGTACTCGAGGGTCAAGTATGGCTGCCCTTCGATCTCTCCGTGCCCCAATACGTGGACTACGTTCGGATGCGTCACCTGACTCGCGAGACGCGCTTCCTCTGCGAACATCTCTTGTGCGTGCGCTTCGCTGGCGATGTGTGGCAGCATTCGCTTCAGAACGACAACGCGAGGCTCCCCCACCGATCGAGGTTCGAGTGCACGGAACACTTCTGCCATCCCGCCGACGGCGATGCGGTCCACCAACGTGTAGGCACCGAGCGGCGTATTCGGAGGTGGCGCCGGAGGCGGTGAAGACGGTCTCTGCACATCCTGGATTGTAACGGTGCGAACGGAAAATATCGATGCTAGGAGAAACTTGGTGATGAAAAATTGGAATTTGTATGGCTGACCAAGGGTCTCGGGCCGGGGATCGGTATGCGAACGCACAAATCCTGGATTGGTTGTCCAGGACCCACCACCCCGCCGATGAGGGGCTGGCCCGGGCGTTTTCGGCGCCGGGGGCGCACGGGATGCCGGAGATTCAGGTCGGCGCTTCGGAGGGCCGGTTCCTCGAGTTGATCCTCCGGCTGGCGGGTGCTCGCCGGGTGGTCGAGATCGGCACGCTTGCCGGCTATTCGGCGCTGTGGATCGCACGCGCGCTGCCGCCGGACGGACATCTGTGGACCCTCGAAGCAGATCGCGAACACGCCGAGGTCGCGAGGGACATCATCCAAAAGGCGGGATACGCCGATAGGGTGAGTATCGTAGTTGGTGACGCTATCGAAACCCTCTCGACGATCGAGGCATCGGGGCCGTTTTGCGCAGTGTTTGTCGATGCAGACAAGCCCCGATATGACCAGTACGGACGATGGGCGACCGCGCACCTTCGGACCGGGGGCCTGCTGCTTGGCGACAACGCCTATCTGTTCGGTCGCCTTCTCGAGGACTCAGACGCGGCAGAGGGGATGCGGCGCTTCCACGAGGAGATGGCGCGGAGCTATCGATCTGTCTGCGTCCCGACACCGGACGGGCTTGCGCTCGGCATCCGAAGCGATCCCGAGACTTGACCCACGGCGGAAGGGCGGGGATATAGGGCTCCGCGTTGGGATCGTCCCGAGCTTGACGCTCGGTGGGTGCGACCCTAACCGACCCGCAGGAAGAGGAAATGTCGTGCGCGAATCAGTCGCGCGATTGTCTTTACAGGCTGCTCCTCCTCCAAAAAGTGACGAGGCGACTTGTCCAACCCTTGGGCTTCGCCTACATGGCGGCGCGGTCGTTGAGAGGACTCTGAGAGAAAACGCAGCATGCAGATTTTCCCGCGCGAGTTGAACTTGTTGCCCCTTGCCCTGGCGCTGGTGGCCGGAGGCCTCGGTACAGGGGTGTTCATCCTGTTCTGGGTGTTCTTCACACCGGCGAACCTTCAGGTGGGTTACACGCCTGACCAACCGGTGCAGTACAGCCATCGCCTGCACGCTGGGGAGCTCGGAATGGACTGCCGGTACTGCCATTCGCAGGTCGAGCGATCGCATGAGGCCATGGTCCCTCCGACGCAGACCTGCATGGGCTGCCACGCGGTGGTTCATACCGAGTCCGAGAAGCTCTCGGTTGTGCGAGACAGCTGGGAAACGAACGATTCGGTTCCGTGGGTGCGTGTGAATCAGATCCCCGACCACGCATTCTTCAACCACAGTGTCCATCTTGCCGGAGGCGTGGGGTGTGTCTCATGCCATGGACGCATCGATCAGATGGAAGTCGTGGGGATTGTGGAGCCACTCGCCATGCAATGGTGTCTGAACTGTCATCGAAACCCGGAGCCGCATATTCGTCCGGTCGCAGAGGTGACCAACATGGCCTGGGAGCCTGATGACGCCTGGCTTGCAC
>JBATTM010000194.1:0-21673 GCA_049670545.1 Polyangiales bacterium | reverse complement strand
TGCCTGAACCGCGCGAACGTGAAGGGACTCTTCAACTCGACCACCGAACTCGCGCCTGACAACGCGGTGTCCCCGAAGGGCACGCTCTGGGCGGAAGCCACCTGTGCAGAAGCCGATCCAGGTGATTTCATCGCTTTCAGCAGCCTCTTTGGCCAGGCGATCGGCGACAACATCGAGGGTGCGTCGCTGTGCCTCTGGCTCACCAACGAGAACTTCTTCTACGACGTCGAGTTCTCCATCTGGGACCAAGGCCCTGCCAGCGGCTTCGCGTATACACGTACCGCGGTGACTCCGGACGAATGCGGTGTCGACACCGCGACGTGCAACGGCGGCTGCGGCTGCCCGACCGGCTGGATCAACGAAAGCGGCGACGGAGTCTGTGTTCTGCCAGACCCTTGCGATACCAACCCCTGCGGAACCGGCGCCGTCTGCCGAAGAACTGGCGCCACGACCCACCGCTGCGAATGCGACGGCGTGGCGTTCATGAGGCCTCCGGGTGAACCAAGCACCGTCGACTGCGTGACGGGCACGATCTGCCTCGCACGCGGAGCGACGCGCTCGATCTACAACAGTCTCGTCGACAGCCCGCCCACCGGAGGCTGCGACACCTTCTCGGGACCCGCACTCACCCAGTGGTCACTCAGCTCGTGTGCGTCGTCCGACGCAGGCGATTTCGGAAACTTCTGCAACGGCTCTATCCCGTCCACGTACGTCGGCACCCATGCGTGTCTGGCTACGACAGACAGTGGTGACCCCTGGGACATCCAGTTCACCGACTGGTGCGCGGGCGACAGCGGCGGATGCTTCACCTATCTCCGCTGGCGAGCTGCTGCAGACGGGGAAGCCTGCGACTGATCGTAGCGAAACAGCCGGCGCTGCCGAGTACGAAGCTCTAGTCGGCGAAAGCGTCGCGGGAGCCGGCGGCCGCCCGCCAGCAAGGCGGACGATGTGCCCGTCTCAAATATCGCTGAGCCGGCGGCATATATGTCATAGTCGAGTGCGATGCATGAACGGCTCAGACGATTTCTGATCTCGCTGGTGCCAGCAATGATTGCGCTCTCCGCCGCGTCCGCATCGAAGGCCGACGACGTCGGCAGGGGCCAGACCTACATCGTCAACGGCGAACCCGTCGCGCCAGGCGAAGGACTCGGCACGGTAGCGTTGATTCGGCGCCCCGAAGGCACCCGGCCAGACGCTTACGACCCGTCTTGGTTTTGGGAAGGGTTCTTTTGCTCGGGTGTTCTCGTCGCTCCCGACGTCGTTCTCACCGCGGCACACTGCGTCGACACCTGCGAATCGGTGGAACGGTGCACCGAGCAATTCTGCGATCTATGCGACCCGACGCCCATTGAAACCAAACGAGTCCATGTTCTGGCCGGCATGACCAACATCGATGATGCATGGGAAGCGGAGCCCATACAGGTAGACGAAGTGCTTCTCCACCCGCTCTACCCCCCCTCCGCGTCTTGGCGTCTGGAGGCAGGGATTTGCGAGGAAGTGGTCGAAGGAGGATGGGTGTGCACCGAGCCAGGCTTTGGGCCCATCCCCGACCTCGCGCTCCTGCGCCTGGCAACCCGCTCTACTAGCGGCACGCCAGTGCGGATCGCGACCCTGGCGGAGGTCGAAGCTGCAAACGTAGGACTCGCGCAGGGCTTCGGGCTCCAACGGGCTCCGGGGGACGACTCAGTTCCGGTCGAAGAGAGCTATCGTGCGCTCATGCACGAGACCCGAACCGAGATCGAAGAACATACCGAGTTCGAGATTCTCTCCGCGCAGGGAAGCCAGCGAAACGGGGGGTGTTTCGGAGACTCGGGCGGGCCCCTGTACGTCGAGGTTGGAAGGGGGGTTGCAGTCGCTGGGATTGCATCGCGGTTTCGTCTGGACACCGGGCCGACACTTTGCGCGGGCGGCGGGATTCACACGCTCGCCTCTTCGTACGAAGATTGGATCTACCGAGCCGCGCCCGAAGCGATTTCGGTCCAACTCTCGGGGGGCGGCGGGTGCTCGGCTTCGCGAGAGGCGGAGACGCCTGCGCTGCTCGCGCTATGGCTACTCGCAGGACTCCTGATCGCGCGCGGTAGGGTTCGAGTCGGCTCAGCCCCATTTGCGTTGGGCGTCGTTCTTCTGGGGTGCGGCGCGAACGACGCGGCAAGCTTGTGCACCGAGGAGTACGATCCAAGCGGTCTATTCTGCCAGCCTGAGATCGGCCTCATCGATCTGCGCAACGCTGAGTCCCAAGCTCGAGCGACCGTCGACCCCGACGCGATTCTCATTCGCGCCGTGAGTAGCGGGTCTGGCCTCCTGGATCCGGACGGCAACGCCTCCACATGGCACGTCGAGTACTTCTACCCGAGCAGTTCGGACGCAGACACCCTGCGGCTCGAGTCCCTGGCTTCGAGCGACGGCATGGTGTTCTCGTTCGGCGAGGTCGAGACCAGCCCTCCTGCGTGTATCCCGACACGGGGCATCGAACCCTTTGACTCGAAGCGAGTAGTGCAGGACGCAGTCTTGAGGCTCGACCAGACCGACGATCCCGTTCGTCTCGGCGAGACTGGGTTTCTTCGCGTCGTCCAGATCCATCCCTGCTTTGCCCTGAGTCCATTCGAGCGCAATTTCGTCGAGTACGGCCAGGCCACGCTGATTTACGACGAAACCGGTGAATTTCTAGCAATGCGGAGGGTCGACGACTAGCGCCAACCCGCCGGCCACGGCGCACACGAGAAAGACGATGTCGTGTGTGGGCCACTCATTGATCACGGAACCCAATCACCAGGCGATGGATCCGCGGCATCGGACTCGATGATGCTGCCCTAGCTACACGCAAATGGGCAACTGATTCCAAGATCTTCAAGTCACGCCGACGATCTCGACGGCGACTTCGATCTAGACTTTGGCAGACTTCAGACTTACTGATGGGGCATGGCAAGTGCGTCGGAGAAGAAACCGAAGGGCGAGGCGACAGACCTCGCGTTGGTGTGCTCGCGCTCTGATGACGGGCGGTCCTACGGCGTGGTCCGTCGCAAGGACGACGAGGTTCAGGTTGGCACCCTGCGACAGCTCGAAGAGGGGAAACCGATCCACGGCGAGCTCGTGAAGCTACGGAGCCGCCCGGAGTCTCCGGCGCTTTTCGACGTGGAGACACAGGTCGGCATCCCGGCCACCCGCGAGGCGGTCGGGCCCGCCAAGGTGGCCACCCCGGCATACCGCGCAGGGTGGGACTCGATTTGGGCGCGGAAGAGCGGTTCCACCGCGCTCAACTAGGACAGCTTCACGCCCACATGTAGGCGCCAGCCACCAGCAGCCTCTTCCGCTTTTCTTGATGCAGATTTCCTTGTAGCTTCGTCGGCAATGTACGACTTAGTTAGATTGGCGAAGACCTGCGGCGCGACCCTCCTCATGACGATAGCCGCCTCCTGCGGCGGCGACGGCCAGCCCGTCGAGCCGGTCGACCTCTTGGTCTTCAGCAAGACCGATGGCTTCCGGCACAATTCGATCGATGATGCGGTCTCATGGCTCGAAGGTCTGGACGAGCGCGAGAAGTTTACGGTCACGTTCAGCGAGGATGCGGACATCTTCAACGACGAGGATCTCTCGGAGTTCGACGCTGTGGCCTTCATCCACACCACCGGTGACTTCCTGAACGACGCCCAGCAGGCAGCCTTCGAGCGGTTTGTCCGATCAGGGCGAGGCTATGTCGGGATCCATGCGGCCGCCGACGCGGAATACGAGTGGCCCTGGTACCAAGATCTCGTCGGTGCGCTCTTTCGCACGCACCAGATCTACGACTTCACCGCCGAACCGCCCGAGTACGGGGGGCCGTTCGCGTTTCGCGTCGAAGACCAGGCTCATCCGTCGACCAGCTTTCTCGAAGACACATTCGAACTCGACGAGGAGATCTATAGCTATCGACGAAACCCACGGTGGCAGGCCAAGGTGCTCATCACGATCGACCCCCAGGGTTTCCGCAGCATTCCCAGCCTCGACGGAACGCCGCCGATGTCTCAGGAGACAGGCGGAGATCACCCGGTCGCTTGGTACAAAGAGTTCGACGGCGGTCGATCGTGGTACACGAATTTCGGCCATGACCCGGGCACGTGGGAGCTCGCCTGGTTCCAGGAGCACGTTCTCGAGGGAATCCGGTGGGCCGCCAACGGCACCCAGACTTTCAGCAAGTTCACGATCACCGAGAAGACGGCAAGCCCAACGTCACTGGCGGTCCTGCCAGATGGGCGCGTCTACTACCTCGAGCGAACCGGAGAAGTGCGGCTTTGGGATCCGGCGACGGGAAGGGTCAAAGAAGCAGCGAAGCTAGAAGTCAGCGTCCAGGGTGAGAACGGACTACTTGGCATCGTGCTCGACCCGGAGTTTGAAACGAATCGGTTCGTGTACCTCTACTACTCGCTCCCGCTCACCAACGAGAATGTCTTGTCGCGGTTTCGTGCGGAGGCGGACGGGAGCATTCTTCTACTCGACGGACTGGAGCTGCTGCGCGTTCCAAGCAATCGGCAACAGCACGAAGGCGGAGACTTGGAGTTCGGCCCGGATGGCACCCTGTATTTGTCGGTTGGCGACAACACGAACCCTTTCGGAGATTCGGTCGGGTACGCGCCCCTCGACGAGCGCCCTGGGATGGAACCGATGAACGCGCGGAACACCGCCTCGAATCCATTCGACCTTCGCGGGAAGATCCTGCGTATCAATCGAGACGGTTCGATCCCGTCTGGAAACCTGTTTGATCTGTCGGGCGATGAAGGACGACCCGAAGTGTACGTCATGGGGACGCGCAACCCATTCCGGTTCGCCATCGACTCGACGACCGGTCAACTGATCTGGGGCGACGTCGGCCCGGACGCGAACGATGACAGCGACGAACGCGGCCCCCGCGGATACGACGAGGTGAATGTCGCCGACGTCCCAGGCGACTACGGATGGCCAATGTGCATCGCCAACAACCTTCCGTATAACGACTTCGACTTCGCAACTGAGGAGCCTGGCGATTTCTTCGAGTGCGGCGACAAGGTGCCGGCGGCACTCGCCTACGACTACGATACAGTATCGTCCCTTCCGCTTGGCGCGCGCCTGACCGCCAACGCACCCCTGAACGCGATCCCGGGGCGCACCGCACTCGTGCCGACGATGTATCCCCTCGTGCCTGACCCGGAAACGCAACCGTTCGCGTTCCCGAATCGCTTTCAGGGGAAAGCGATGTTCCTCGAGTGGACGCGCGCCATGGTGCTCGCGCTCGACATCTCCGACGAGGGAGATGTGACCGAGCTCCGTGCTCTCATGCCGTGGGAGCGCTTCATCAGGCCCATCGACGCGGCGGTGGGACCCGACGGTGCACTCTACGTACTCGAGTTCGGGACTGGCTTTTTCGGCGGAAACGATGACGCCGGTGTTGTCCGGGTCGAGCATTCGGCCGAAGGAGACCTGACACCAGTGTCCTTCTTCACAGTCACCGGGCAGGACGCCCCGGTCGGCTCGCCGGTGACCTTCGACGCGGACGGTTCGCGTGCGCCCGGGCGCGGTGCCTCGATCGATCGGTACGAATGGGATGTCGACGGCGATGGCGAAACGGATGGCACTGGCGCGACGTTCGAGTACCCATACGACTCTTCCGGAACGTATTCCGCGTCTCTCACCGTCATCGATTCCGACGACCGCCGTAGCTTTCCGTTCGTGAGAGAGCTCGTCGTCGGGAACACACCGCCGGTCGTGGCGATCGAGAACCAAGCGGCGCCTGGGTCGTCACTTGGTGACCAAGTTGCGGTGACGGCAGGCCAGTCGCTCACCTTGGTGGCGGTTCCAAGCGATGCCGAAGACGAGTCGGTTGATTGTGAGACCGTGCAGTGGTCCCTCGCACTCGGTCATGACTCCCATGCCCACCCCGAACGGACGTCGACCGGGTGCACGTTCACACTCGAAGACACGACCCTTCCGCCCCATTCGCAGGACCCAGACGACACGATCTTCTGGGCGATCGAGGCGGCGTACACGGACGCCGGCGGCGCGGACGGCGAGGGTCAACTCACCGGCCGGCGCGGCATCGTCATCCAGGTCGAGTAGGGACCCAATCCGCGGGCGGCCGGAGGCTCTGGACGACCAGGAACATCCCAAGGGCGACGCTTGCAAGCGGCTTTAGCCACAACTGCATGGATGGCAGGTAGTGGTAGTTGAGCGTGAACGCGACTTGCACTGCGAACAGGATGAGAAACTCACGTCGGTGCCGCGCGAGCAGATGCGTGGCGGCCAACACGGCAACGAGCGCGCCGGGAATGGCATACGTGCTCGACTGCGTCCGAGGATTGAACAGCATCAAGTATACCGCGGCAAACGCAACGACGAGTGCGATCCGAAAGGGCTCCCGGGTACGTCGACAGGCGACCGCGCAAATACCGAGTGTCGCACCCCCCGCAACGACGCGCACCACCATGGCGACAGCATGCGGCATCACCCACCCCATCGTGGACAGCATGCCGCGCAGGTCCTCGTACTCCGGACCCGGCCTCGCACCCACGCGAAGCTTGGCCAACCAATCCGAGTATTGCGCCGCCACGTATGCGTGGTCGGCGAACACCCACGGTGACACGAAGACCGGGATGGCAACGAGCGGGATCCGCCACATCATCGGGCGATAGAGCGCCCACACCAACAGGAGGACGATTGCGAAATGTGGCTTCACGGCGACGCCCAGCACGAGGATCAGGCTCGCTCGCCACCACCGCTGTTCGACGACATCCGCAGCCGCGAGAAGCGCGAGCGCAGCGAGAATCAGGTTGGCCTGGCCATTGCCGAGGGCGCCAATCGCCGGACCTATCGCGAGACATGACGCGACGGCGAAGGCACGGTCCTTCTGCGCCGGCACCATCAACCTGCTGAGGCGATCGGTACCCATCGCGAGAAGCCCCCAGCTCACCGCACGCCATAGGAACCCTCCCCACGGAGAGCCGATCGCGGCAAACGGAGCGAAGAGCATCGCCGCTTGCGGAAAATACTGAAACCCCTCTACGGTGGTCGTCTCATAGAGCGCCGATCCCGCCATCCATCGGAGCCCCGCGGCTTCGTAGATGTCGTACGAGATGCTGTGCATGAAGCCGGAGAGCCCGAGGCCGACGACGACGCCGAACGTGACCGCCCACGCGAGCCAAGCAAGCCACGCGAGCGTTCTCGAGCCCTCCTCGTGCGTAGGATTCATTCGCGTAGCCGAAGGTCAATCAATGGACCGTGCTCTACCACACGCACGGTCACTCGGACGAGCCCCCTCGGGGTCGGGGTGGTCGGAGGGGTCTTCGATTCGCTACGCTGGAGCGGGGGAAGCAGATGCGCGTTTTGATCGTGATCTTGGGGTTGAGTGTTGCCCTTGGTTGTTCCGGAACTGGGGTCTCCGAGCCTAGAGGTTCGGGCGGGGTCGGCGGAACCCATGGGGCCGCCGGTGATACAGGCATGGGCAGTGGTGGAAACCCTGGCGTGGGCGGGAACTCCCCCCCGACCGGCGGAAGCGCCGGCACACCTTCGAGCGGGGCAACGTTCGTTGCAGACGATGAGCGGTACGTCGTGATGGAGATGGAGTCGGTTGCGATCCCACAAGGACACGAGTGGGTGTCGCAGAGCGATCTGAGCGGCTTCACGGGCAATGGCTACTATCGCTTCACAGGCAATGGGATCTGCAATGGGCCGGCGACCAGCCCGCTTCGCTACGAGTTCGAGATCCGAGAGGACGCGCGCTACGAACTCCGCCTTCGAGCGGCAAAGGTAGCGCATTGCGTAGCAGGGGCGCCGCAAGGCAATGGCAGCTGCAGCGAGGATGACCGAACCTGCACCAGCCTCGGAGAACCTGAGGGCGGATCATGCGGCGATTTCGATCAGTGCATCCGCACCGACATCTCCAACGACGCATTCGTCCACATCGAGGATGCCGATGGTGCATACGTCGCTTTCGTCAACCAGCCCGGCGGCTCGATCGGGGAGCCGATCAAGCTCTTCGGAGGGCAAGCCAACGCCTGGGCGTGGACGGGGACGCGAGCACTCGACCGCAACGGGAAGTGGGACGCACGTTGGGACCTCCCGCCCGGCGTGTACACGTTGGTGGTGCAAGGTCGATCACGGGCGTTCCGCGTCGACCGGATTCTCTTCTTCGACGCCAACACGGGTTCGACGACCGGCGCTGTGGATCGCCCTGAGACTCACTGACGCCCGGACTCGCCGCAACCGAGGCATCCATCGCGCACGGTTCCTGACTCAGCCGGGCTCCCTGTCGAAAATCACGCGCCTGAGCGTACCCGCAAGCCACGTGCGGTACTCGGTTGTTGCGCGTCGTCCAACGGGAAGCGACACACTGCGGCGAGTCGCTTCGCCGAAGATCGGCTCCCCGAAAAGCGTCGCCGCCAGCAAGGCCGTGCGTCGGCGTGTCTCGGCTTCGGTAGGCGGCGGAAACCCGAGACGCCGGGCGTGTTCGGATCGGGCCGCGAGAAGCAACTGGACCAGCTCGTCGAAGAACCCCCGCCCCCGAATCTCGTAACCGGCCACCCAAAGCCACATGGCGAGCCGTGCGTATCCGCGACCATCGAACGATTGGAGGATTTCGTCGATCAAGGCATCGAGGTCGAAGCTCGACGCCTCCCAGCTGGAAGTGATGCGCCGCATCTCGTCCCGAAGGCGCCGACCCTCGAACCGAAGGAGCGCCGAGAGGAGCGCGTCCCGGCTTCCGAAGTGATGGTAGATCGCGGCGTCTGTGACACCGAGGCTTCGGGCCAAGACCTGTACCCGGACGGCGGAAGGCCCCCCCTCGATCAGCTGGGTTTCGGCTGCCTCGAGAATGCGCGCCTTGGCTTCGGAAGCGGGACGCCGCACTCGCTTGGTTTTGACAGTCATTACCTTGAGTAGTATAGGTATATTACTAAGAGTACTCAAGGTAATATTATGAGCCATGTCGAAGAAGTCCTCGACTCCGAGTTGGAGCGGAGGCACCACCACCAGCGTGCCCGAATCGCAGGGGTATCCGATGCGCCCTTCGACCCACCTCGAAGCTGCAACGTCGTGCTCAACCGCCGTCGATTTCACTATCTCGATTGGGGTGACCCGTCGGGAGATCCGATCATGTTCCTGCACGGCGGCGGGCAGACGGCACGCACCTGGGACGTCGTCTGCCATACGCTGTGTCAGGACCGCACCCGACGCGCGATCGCACTCGATCAACGGGGTCACGGAGACTCCGAGTGGTCGTACGAGTTCGACTACGCCCCCGATGCACACGCGCGCGATCTACTGGCGCTCGCGGATCATCTGGAACTCGATCGGTTCGTCCTCGTCGGCATGTCCATGGGCTGCGTCAACGGCCTCCGCTTTGCCCTCGACCATCCGGCGAGGGTCTCGTCGTTCGTTGCCGTCGACGCAGGTCCATGGATGACTCGGGAGAACGCTCAGCCGATCATCGACTTTGTGGAAGGCAGTCTCGAGCTCGAGTCGCTCGACGCCTACATCGAGCACGCAAGCGCGTTCAATCCGCGACGCCGACCCGAGCTACTACGACAGAGCATGCGACACAACCTGCGCGAGCTCCCCAACGGTCGTTGGACTTGGAAGACCGACTGGCGGCGGCCGACGGACTTCCTCGAGTCGATCGATCAAGCCGTTGAGGCGCTTCAGACGGAGATTCACAGTCTTGCGTGTCCACTCCTCGTCGTGCGCGGGGAGGAAAGCCGGATCATCTCGTCCGCTCAAGCCGATCGGTTCGCGGCGTCGGTCGCCAACGGGCGTTGGCGTGAAATCACCGGCGCCGGGCATTCCATCCAGGGCGATCAACCCAAAGTCTTGGTCGCCGAGATCGAAGCTTTCTTGGATGAATGCCAGTAACGCATTGTGGTGGCACTCAACCCACCGTCACCCTACCCTCCGGGCGTGACGAACCCACGAATTAGTGCGCTCCTCCTCGCCTTGGTCGCAGTCGTAGCTTGCAGCCACGCGACCACGAGTATCCCGCAAAGCTATCGAAACCCAGGCTATGAGCAGATCGTGTTCAGCAACCTGTTGGTGATCGGAGTTGCGCAAAGCCAAGAGGGTCGACAGGCCTTCGAAGACGCCTTCGCAGCGGCGATTGCGACCGAAGGGGGCCGCGCACAGGCGAGTTGGACCTTGTTGCCGGACGCCACGCAACTCTCAAAAGAACAGATCTTGGGCGTGATCGAAAGTGGTGGCTTCGACGGCGTTGTCATCACGCGCCTATTGGCCGTGGAGAAGGACCAGGAATACGAAGAGGGGTCGACGTATCTAAACCCGCAAACACGATACTACAGCGGCGGCTACGGATATGGGTACGGGAACTACTACGGCTTCTACGGAACGACGTACGCGCAGGTCCACGAGTCGGGTCACTTCGAAACGAGTACGACCCTCCGATTGGAGACGAACCTATACTCCGCTGCCACGGAAGGCCTGGTCTGGACCGGTCAATCCGATACGGTGGATCCGGACTCGATCCAAGACGCACGAGCATCGATGACCGAAGCCGTCGCGAAAGCGCTCAAGTCGGAGAACCTGATCCCCTGACGCCGCTCTGCTTCGACCGAGCCCCGGTCAGTGTTGATCGCCCGACTCGGCGCCCATCCGGCAAGCTCGCCGAAGTGGGACATTTTGCGTCATGTATATGCGCCTCGCGGGCGCAGGCCGACCGGCTGGCGTCACGGAAAGCCAGGCATGCAATGACCGCGGCCGCTACTAGAGGTAGGCTTCGCCCATGCGCATCGCCATTTCAGTGAGCGAGACAGAACTCGTCGATCGGGTCGGAGAGCCGACACCGAAGTACGAACCCCTTCTGACGTTCCCGGAGACGCTGACCACGCACAGGCTCCTCGAACCCCTCGGGAGCTTCGTCATCCAAGCCGGCGGCGCGAAGGTGACGGTCACCGACAACTTCCTCGGTTTCTCAGTGGATCTCGATGCCGGGCTCCGACGGTCCTACCGCAAGGTCGTATCTTGAATCGCCCGTGCGCACGGTAGTGAGAATCCTTGTAGCGCTCGTCGGGCTTCTCGTCGCTTGCGTTGGGTTGTTACTACTCCTCGTGCACACGGAGCGCGGGCGTGCGCTCACGTGTTCCGCGGTGCTCGATGTGGTCAACGGAGCGATTCCGGGTGCGATTACGGCCGAACGATGTAGCTCCCTGACGCCAGGGCTCGTCAGGGTTGAGGGGGTCGGCATCGTCGATCCAGGAGGACGCGAGATCGCGCAAGCGGATGCGGTCGAGGCTGAACCCGATTGGCCGACTATGCTGTCTGGGGTGATCGGCCTCGTGCGCGTGCGTGCGAGAGCGCCGCGACTGACGCTAGCCGAGTACGGGGACGAACTCGCGATCGTCGCTGCATTCGTTTCCCCCACCGACGAGCCGGACGACCCGAGTGATGAGGGAATCGACGTCGTCATCGATTCGATTGAGATCGACGACGGACGCGTGACGGACCTTCCGAACGGGATTTCAGTCTCGCACATCCGCGGGAAGACCAATCTCGCGGTTCGAGCCACGGTGAGCCTCGATGTCGAACACATGGAGGCGACGACCACGAGGGATGGTGAAGCCTGGGTGCGTGTCGTCGACGGCAAAGGGGCGCTTCGGTTTGGTGATGAGACGGGCGTCGACCTCAGCGCGACCCTCGCCACCCAAGGCGAGACAGCCGTCGTCGAAACCAGCTTCGAGGGAACTCTCGAACGTTTTTCGCTCGACGCAACGGTGCAACTCTTGGGAGGCGATGTAACGGTCAGCGCTCACCAGGACGCGGGGAGACTCGACGCGCAGCTCGACGCGGCGGATCTGAACCTCGGCAGGACACCGTGGGTCGAGCGCGGCGTCGCGCGTTCGAACATCCATGCGGTCGCTTGGTTCTCGGAGCCCACGCCCACATTGGACGCGCTCGACCGGACGAAGATCACAGGGAATGTCGGCATCGCCGGCGTCGGTCTGTCCGGCACGAGCGCACGGCAGATCGACGTGTCGGCGAACGTCGATGGGCGCCTCCCTACCCCGGCCGCCCGCGTGGTGGTTCAAGCGCGCGGGGTCGAACTCGCCGGAGACTCAATCGAGCGCCTCCAGCTCGTCATGGTTGGAGAGAACGGCCGCTATTCGATCGATGGGCACGCGCCTCTTCCGAACGGATGGGTCGTCGGGATCGATGTTGGCGGTCGAGTGGAGTGGCCCATCCTCTACCTGGACGGCAAGGCGTCACTCGACCACTCACCATGGTCACCGGTGCGGGCCGAGTTCTCCCGGGTCGTGTTCGAACCCGCGGGGCAGCTCTCCTTGGGGTCGCTCGCCGTCGTGGGCGAGGGAATCCAGCTCTCCGCACAGGGGCGATACAGTTTCGAGGACAAGAACGACGTCTCGTTCTCGGTGGGGGCATTGGACCTCGCACGGTTGGCGCGCGCATTGGACCTTGACTTCGGGTTGGCCGGAGTGCTCGCAGGATCGGGCCGGGTCGGTGGCACTAGCGAACAGCCCGAGTTCGCAACGACGTTTCGGATCGAAGAAGGACGCTTCGAAGGCGAGTCTGTCGAGACGTTGAACGTAGAGCTAGCGTACACGGCGCTGAAATCTGCCCACGCCAGAGTCACCCTCGAACTCCAGGATCGAGGAACAGCGACGCTTCGTGCCGACGCCAAGCTCAAGCGTGTGCCTTCTCTCTCGCGTGCGCTTCGAACTGCACGGTACGATGCACGCTTGGCAATCGATTCACTCCCGGTCGAGGTCGTGGGTCGCTTGGTATCGACGCTTCCGTCAATGCACGGGATTCTGACTGCCGAGGCCACCGCGCAAGGTTCACTGGATTCCCCGAACCTCGATGCGACCGTGTCAGGAGAGCGAGTGTCCGGACCCGGCCTCAAACCCACCGACGTCCAACTCTCGGTTTCCCTTCAAGGCGAGGTGTTGAATGCCGCCGTCGACTCGAAGACACAGACGGGCGGAGAAATGCACGCACGCGCTCGAGGAGGCCTGAGTCTCCCCGGGCTTCTTCGGGGCGTGGCAGTGACTGACGTCGCAGATGAGCCCTGGGAGATCTCGGTTCAGATTCCAGAGCAACCCTGGTCCTCGCTTCCGATCGACGTGGCGCTCCCTATACCCACACGCTTCAGCCTCGATCTGCAAGCGACCGGAGGAAACACGCCGATCACTGGAGACGTCAATGTCGATTTGAAGATTCCAGCGACAACACCGAACGACGCCGAACGGCTGGATTCACCATCGTTGTGTCCCGCGGCCTCTCCAGCCCGCGCCCGAGTTCGCGTCCGAGTGCGCGAGGGTCACGCGGAAGGGAACATCGACTGCTACGTGGCCCACGAGCGAGTGCTGCGGGGGGAAGCCGAAATGGAGACTCCCCTCGTGGACTGGGCTCAAGAGGGATTCCCGACCCGCTGGCCCGCGGCCAACATCGCCCTGAACATCAAACCCATCGAACTGGCATTCTTGCCGACCGTGTGCGGCGAAGTCTCTGGGACGCTTCAAGGGCGAATCGTCGGGGACAACTTGTTTCAGCCTTCCCAAGACGTGTCACTTCGACTCGAGATGCACGACCTTCGCATCGCGAAGGATGCTCCCACCGACGTGGTCGTGGAAGCCAAGGGCACTGGCACCGATGCAACCGCGAAGGCTCGAGTACTCCATGGCGACGAGGTGCTCGCGGAAGTTTTCGCCCACGTGCCCCTCGACGCACATTCCCATGGAACACCAGTCGCGTTGGGCGCGGGCGAGATGAGTGCATCGGCCAACTTCGACAAGGCACCGCTTGCCGTTCTCTTAGGACCACTGCCATGGGTGGCCCGGCCGAGTGGGTTTCTCACAGGCAACCTCAGAGCCGCGGGCGACGCGCGCGACCTGAGCACATTGAAGGTGCATGGCGAGATCAAACTAGCCGAGGCATCCATGACTTTGAAGGATCCGTTCGTCCGGCTCGACGACGTCCACGCCGATCTGCGCATCGACCCCGATCAGTTCTTGGTGAGGTCGCTCTCGGTGCAGGATCGCGACGGGCGCGTCGATATCGAGGGGCGCATCCAACTTTCCGATTGGGAACCGACCGAGGTTGAACTCGCGCTTCGCGCGGACAAGTTCCCGCTCCGACGGGCAGGGGTGGTGATGGGGACTTTCAACGGTCGTGTCGAAATCACGGGGGATCTCTCGTCAGACCCGCGCACGATTCGCCTGGCGCTCGGGCAAGAGGTGTCTCTCGTGCTTCCCGAAAACGTGAACTACAGCGACGTGCAGGACCTGTCGCAGCATCCGTTGGTCATCTACCGAGGTCAGCCTGGCTTCGACCAGGGGTTGCCCGTACGAGAGGCGCTTCGAGAACGTAGAGCCGGCGAACCAGAAGGAGAGGACCTTACGCCGCTCATCGTGAGGGTTCGATCAAGCGAGCCTTTCTGGGTGCGGCGGCCCGACTTCAGCTTGCAGCTGAGCGTCGATCTCAACGTACATAGCGAGGGTCGGGCGGCCTGGCTCGTGGGGAGCCTCGAGATCCGACGTGGCTTCCTTGCCCTGCTAAACAAGAATTTCGACGTGCAGTCTGGATCGATCCATTTCACTGGAGCCACACCCGTCGATCCCACCGTCGACCTCAGCGCCAAGCATCGCCTGAACAGCGGCTACTCGGTCACCGTCAACGTACGCGGCAGCGTGAGCAATCCGGAGCTCACGTTTTCGAGCGATGCCCCAGACGCAAACACCGACGCCGAGATCGTTGCACTGCTTCTCGGGACGAGTCGCCCCGGCACCGCCGACACGGAGGCCAACGACCAAACGCAGGCGGTGCTTGCAGGGCTCACGGCAGGGCTGGTGGGTTCCATTGCTCGTCGCGAGCTTGGTCAATACGCGCCGATACTTGCGGTCGAGTCCGGGGGCTCGCTCGACACCACCGGCGTACGCGCGGGGTTCACGATCGGCGACCTCATTCCGGAAGCCTGGCAGGGGGTGGTCCTCGGCGTGTACGTCGAAGGGCTGCTCTCGGGTTCTGAGCAAGGGCCCCGCGGCGGATTGCTGCTCGAGCTCTTGTTTCCACACTACCTGTCGACGACTACCACCTACGAGCAGCCCGACAACTGGTCACTTGATTTCCTCTGGCAACCCTAAGTGCGCTCCGTCTACGCAGCGCTGTTCCTGAGCGCGTTCTTGGGGCTACAAGGGTGCGCGAAGCTCCCAGCAACGCGATACGGAGTGGGGGAGGTGCAAGTGCTGGGCGCGGAGACCATCAACCCCGATGCTCTCGAGGTGTGCTTGGCGACGAAGGAACGCTACCACGTCGACCTAGTCCTCGGACTGAACGACGTGGGGAAGTGTGGCGAGCCCCCCTTCGCGGATCGCCGACCACCCCAAGTTCGGCTCTGGTCGTGGCCTTGGACCGACTGGCCGCTGCTCGATGCCGTCGCCCTCGAGCAAGACCGCGAGCGGGTGGAACGCTGGTACGCCGCGCGAGGCTTTCATTCCGCCCGCGTCACCCAGATCGCCGTCGAGCCGCCGAAGGCTGGGGAAGACGACTCCATCCCCGGAGAGGGAGACCCTGGGTGCGAGCGACGCCGCGATGGTCAAGGGTGCGTCGTTTCGGTTGCGTTCACGGTCGAAGAGGGCCCGCCGACGCTCATCGCCGAAGTCGAAATCGAGGGGTTGGCCGAACTGCCCGACGAGTTCCAAGATAGATTGCGCGGAGCCAACGCGTTAGAGCCAGGAGACCGCTTCGACGAAGCCCTGTTCGACCAGAGCCGCCGACGCATGCGGGACGTCTTCGGTAGCGAGGGATTCGCGCTTGCCACGGTAGAGGGTGTCGCCCGTGTGGACCCGGCGGAGAGGAAGGCGTGGCTTACGTATTCGTTGACCGAGGGGCCGGCGTGCGTTTTTGGGGACGTCGTCGTCGAAGGGGCCGGATACCTGCCGACCAAGCCAATCGTCGCGGCCACGCTCATCAAGCCGGGCGACCCGTACGACTCGGATGACCTCCGCGATGCACAACGCGCAATCGTCTCCCTCGGGAGCATCGCCGCGGCGAACGTCGAACCGATCCTCCCGGAAGCCGGCAACGTCGTCGACATTCGGATCCGCATCACGCCCGCTCGAAAACAGGGGTTCGCCCTCGGAGGCGGCATCCAGGCCGGTGAGCTCGAGACTCTCACCGAAAGCATCAGCGTTCCGCAGTGGGACCTCCATCTTCTCGCCCGCTACCAGCATGGAAACCTCTTTGGTGGGATGCGCCAGCTCATCATCGAAGAGAAGCCCCGGTTGATCTTTCTCCGCCAGTTTCCGGGAGCGACGACCCCGAGGTTCGGCAACGACCTGCGGACAGAGTTTCGCCAGCCCGGCTTCATCGAGCCGCGCCTTACCTTGCTCGTCAACGCAGCGTACATCTACGGCCCCGATCCCTTCGACACGTTCTTCCGGCACCGGATCGATACCGGAATCGCGGTGGAAAGAGATTTCTTCGGGGGAAAGCTCTATTTGCGGTTGGGAATCGTCGACAGCGTCTTTCGCGTGCCCTCGGGTGAACTCACGTTCAACGGCATGCCGACCCCGTCCAACTCGATAGTCACCTACTTTCAACAGATCGTCCGACTCGATCTCAGCGACGACATCGTGCGGCCCCACAAGGGAGCTCTTTTCCAACTCGACGTCCAAGAAGCAGGATATATCCTGCCGTCCAGTTGGGATTATGTGCGACTGGTGCCGGAAGCGCGATTCTACATTCCGTTGCCCGCGAATCTCACGATTGCGACACGCTTTGCACTTGGGATGTACTTCATCACGAGCGCGAGGAGCAATCTCGATTCGCTGCAACAACAGCTCGGGCCCCGAGATCTTCGTTTTCGCGGCGGCGGCGCGAGCAGCAATCGCGGATTTCCACCGGGACGGCTCGGGGACGGGCTCGAAGGAGGAACACGTCGATGGCTAGCCTCCGTCGAGCTCCGGGTGCCCGTCACCAAAATCATCACGCTCGCCGGGTTCATGGATATGGGCGACGTAAGCCGTGCGCCCCGTTTCCGTTTCGACTACCCACAGGCCGCAAGCGGGTTCGGCGTCCGTTTCTTCACGCTTGTGGGTCTCATCCGGCTCGACTTCGCTTGGAAGATCCCGAGCCTTCAGGTGCTAGTCCCCGTGGACGAGCGCGTCGTCGACGTCAACAGCGAAGGCGACCCGATCGGACGCGGTGGCAAGTTCGTCTTCAACCTGACGATCGGTCAGCCGTTCTAGGGACCCCTGATCGAGAATGCACCGGACACCAATGAGTTCGCCGCCGCAGATCGGAAGCTTCGTGGCATGGGTGAACGGGTCGCCTAGTCCGAGCGCCGGCGCCTCGCCATTGCGCGCCGACGACGGGCGCCACGGTCGGTCGCTGCATCGAGGGTCTTTGTCCCCGTGTCTCCACTGAGATGACCTGCCAATGAAGCAACCGTGGGGAAGCGATACATATCGATTAGAGAAACGGGATGATCGAGGGCTTCCTGCAGAACCCGAAGCGTCTGCACGGCAAGCAGCGAGTGCCCACCAAGGTCGAAGAAGTTGTGATCACGACCGACTGCGGGGAGCTCCAATGTTCTCTTCCACACTTCGGCAATCTTCGATTCGATCTCGCCTTCCGGGGCTGCTGAAGGAACATCTTCCACGTGGGCATGTGGCGGCTTCAATGCCTTTCGGTCGATCTTCCCGTTTGGCGTCAACGGTAACTGCGGGAGTCGCGCGAGCACAGACGGGATCATGTACTCGGGCAATCGTTCCCGAAGCCCCGCGCGCAGGGTGGAGTCACCTGGGTCGTTGCCGTCAGTGACCAAGTATCCGACCAGGCGGAGGTCCCCCCCGGAGTCTGGCTGCGCTGTCACCACGCACTCGCGCACCCCGAGCTGTTGGCTGAGCAGTGCCTCGATCTCACTGAGCTCGATCCGATGTCCGCGAATCTTGACTTGGAAGTCGATCCTTCCGAGTAGATCGACCGTCCCGTCGTCCATATATCGTGCGAGGTCACCGGTACGATAGGCCCGGCGCTCGCTTCCATCCCCAAGCCGAAGGGTGACGAAACGCTCAGCGGTCAAGTCTGGCCTCTCATAGTAGCCGCGGGTCACCCCGTCGCCGCCGATGAGGAGCTCCCCCGGCACTCCCAGGGGCGTCGGCTGGAGATACAGGTCGACGATGTAGAACTGCGTGTTCGCGATCGGTCTCCCTACATGAACTGCCTCTGGCTTGCCGAAGACTCGTTGTGTCGATGACCAGATCGTCGTCTCGGTCGGGCCATACATGTTGGTGACGGTCCCGGTCGCGATGCCGTCGAGTTCTTGGGCGAGCGCGACCGGAAACGCCTCTCCGCCGATCATGATGTTCGGGATCCTCCCGAGCGCGGCCCGCGTCTCGGATTCGAGGGTCATCATCTTGGCCATCGAAGGTGTGCACTGGAAGTGCGTGACCTGCTGGTCGGTAACCAGGGCTGCCAATCCGTAGTCCAGCGCCGGCGCGTCGACGGCTTCCAACTTCTTCGTGGCAGACGCATTGGCCGCTTGCATCACCTGGGCGATGAGCGGCAGCCGCGGATGAACGTCGGCCGCGGGGACTCCGTAGTCGACGAGGCACGCGATCTCGTCGATCCCGGCTTCCCGCACACGGTTCACCATGTCGATACATCGGTCTGGCGTACCGAACAGGCCACTGTTCTCGTAGTAGCGTTCGAACGCATGATCGATGAGCGCATCCATCTCCTCAGGGGATAGATGATCGAACGAAAGGTCGTCGGTACGAGACACGCCTTCGGGTCGTTTGAAGGCCGGAAACGACCACGCGAACCCTTTGATGAGAGCCACGGAACTCTTGAGGTAGTTCTTCATCGGCTGCCGCACGAGTTCACGCACTTCCTCTTCGTTCTCGCCGACGAGCGTGTGGAGCATCAGCGTGACTTTGCCCGTTTCCGGGTCGAGCCCCGCTTCCTTCCTCGCATCTCGATACGCCTGAACTTTTTCGGCCACTTGATCGACGGACTGACCGAGGAGATGCGTAAGCACGTTCGCGCCAGCCCGCCCCGCCATCCTATACGTCTCGACGTTGCCTGCCGTAGTGACCCAAACGGGAAGTTCGCCTTGCACCGGTCGCGGCAACGTTGCGGTCGGGACCATGTCCCCTTTCGGATTTTCGAACTCGACCGCCTCGCCACGCCACAGTCGTCGTACGACGTCGATGTTTTCGAACATCCCGGCCTTGGCATTGGCAAAGGATTCAGGTCGAATCACGAAGTCGTTGGGTTGCCATCCCGCCGCGAACGCAAGCGCTACTCGGCCGTCCGAGAGATTGTCGACGACAGCCCAGTCTTCGGCCACCCGCACCGGGTGATGCAATGGCAGCACGACGCTGCCGGATCGAATCTGCACGTGTTCCGTGACCATCGCAAGGGCTGCGCTCGTCACTGAAGGATTCGGAAAGGGGCCTCCGAACGCGTGAAAGTGGCGCTCGGGGGTCGACACGAAGGCGAAGCCGTTGTCGTCCGCGAACTTGGCTGTCTCGATCATCAGCTCGTACTTGCCGCTGCCAGGCGCTTCGTCGTTTCCCCAGAAGAACATCCCGAAGTCGATCATCTTGTCGGCGTGTTCTCGCGACGCGGTCGCGCCGCGGCCCTTGTGTGTGTCAACGTGCAGCACCACTTTAAACCCTCGGCAAAGAGTCCAGAGCAGCTCGAGCACGGAGATGTCGAACGAGAGGCTCGTGACCGCAAGCCAGGTGCCGGGAGGGTCGTGGGCGATGTCGTCGTCCATACCGGCGAAAAAGTTTACGACGTTGCGATGCTCGACCATCACGCCCTTGGGTTTCCCGGTCGACCCCGAGGTGTAAATCAAATACGCCAGGTCCCCGGGGCTGACGACGGCGGGGGGGTTGTCCGCCTGTTGTCGCTCGATACGGGCCCAATCGCCGTCCAGTGCGACACACGTGACGGCCGGAGCCTCGATGTTGGATGCAAGGCCCTGGTGCGTGAGTACGACGGGGGTCCGTGAGTCCTCGATCATGAACGCGATTCGATGGGCCGGATAGCTTGGGTCGAGCGGGAGATACGCTCCACCCGCCTTCATGATGCCGTAGATGGCGACGATCATGTCGAGCGAGCGGGGAACATAGGCGCCGACGACCACGTCTGGTCCGACCCCCAGGCCTCGAAGGTGACCGGCGAGCTGGTTTGCGCGCGCGTTGAGCTCTCCGTAGGTAAGGCTCTGACCCTCGCATACCACGGCGACCGCGTGTGGACTCTTATCGGCCTGGGACTCAAAAAGGCTCACGAGCGTCTGGTCGGAAGGATAGGTTCGGTCGGTCGCGTTCCAGTTTTCGATGATCTCGCGGTGCTCATCCTCAGACAACAGCGAGACCTCGCGAAATCGGCGGCTGGGGTCGTGCGTGACGCGTGCAAGCCAGTTGCCAAGTAGGCCCGCGGTGCGATCGGCGTGCGTTTCTGAAATCGACCTTGCGTCGAAATCGAGCGTGATCGTGCGAGCCTTCGCGTCGACGAGAAACGCAAGTCCGACGCCCTGTCTTGATTCCGCGAACTCGACCCCCTCGCCCAGGCTTCCAAGCATGACGGGAAGCAACGCCTTCTCCTCGTGACCGATCTCTGCGGGGAGATCGGGGTATCGATGTGCGACGTCGTGAAGAACCGGGCCGCGCCGACGAGACCGCTCGATCGCCTTGCGGACCAAGTCGGACGCTTCCTGGATGGTGAGGTTCGGGTTCAGGGAAGGAATTCGACAGGGTACGTCGCAGCGAAACAGCACAGACGCGACCGAGGCCCGTTTCATCACAGCGAGGTCGAGGAGCCCGAGATCGAACGACTCCTGTCGAGTCAGCCGCGCGAGAAACAGGGCGACCATGCTCATCAACCCATCGGCATCTGATGCTTCGGCGCCGTGAGGAAGTGTGACTGTTCGCCGGGCACGAGCGGAACGAGACTCGCTTTCCGGTTTGAGTATCCAAAACGGGAAATCCACAGGTTCGAGCGTTCTGAGCGGCTTTAGCCACCGAGCTTCGCCTCGAGCCGTCGCGTCGCCGACGCTCGTCCACTGATCCCGTTGCGCGGCGCTCGGCCCCGCACATACATCGCCGGTCGTAAGGCGCAGATGCGTGGCGGCGTCCGGGCCCGATGACGGCGCTCCGTCGAGAGTTCGGAGCTCGCGGCAATCGATGAGACCCTCCGAGGTCTGGAACGTCAGCCCGTCATCGGTGATCGAGGTGAGCGCCCCAACCGCGGCGTGTTCGTCCGAATCCACCGCAGTCGCCTCACCGACGACCAATGCCCTGCCGCCGTGCACGATCTTCGCGACGCCCACGGGATTGGGGTACTGGCCAAAGTACAACGCGCGCACCAGGCGTTCGGTCTCCGACGCCGGCTTCTCGAAATCGACGACGCAGAGGCTCGGAGGCCGACGAAAGCGGCCGAAGTAGTTCCGCAGGGACAGATCTTGGCTCGCGCCATCGGTATTCCCCGATTCGACGCGTTCTACCAGTTCGATGAAGGCGTCGATGGCCGCTTCAAAGTTCTTCGCATTGAGCGAAAGTGACGTCTCTCCCTCTTCGAGATCGAACCGCCGCTCAACCAAGATGTCGCCTTCGTCGATGCCTCCCGCGATCTCATGGAACGAAACGCCATAGCGAGACGCCCCCCGAATCAGTGCCCACACCGGCGTGTACATGCC
>JBATTM010000193.1:0-3391 GCA_049670545.1 Polyangiales bacterium | reverse complement strand
ATCGTGGGTCGCGAAGAGGACGGTCGTCCCCGTCGAGTTGATCTCCTCAAAGAGAGTCAGAATGTCGATCGCAAGATGAGGATCGAGGTTCCCCGTGGGTTCATCGGCCAAGATGAGCGCCGGCTCGGGCACGATCGCGCGCGCAACCGCGACGCGTTGCTTCTCTCCGCCCGACAGGTTGCTGGTCTGTTCATCACCGCGTCCGTTGAGCCCCACCCGCTCGAGGGCCTCGGCGACTCGGGAACGGATCAAGCGTTGCGGCATCGAGAGAATCTCGAGCGCGACCGCGATATTCTCGAAGACCGTCCAGTGATCGATGATGCGGAAATCCTGGAACACGATACCGAGGTTCCTCCGAAGGAACGGAATCGACTTGTCAGTCAGACGGCCGATGTCGCGCCCGCAGAACAACACCCTGCCCTCGTCGACCCTGAGCTCGCGGTAGATCAGTTTCAGAAGCGTGCTCTTCCCGGCGCCACTCGGCCCCGTGATGAACGCAAACTCTCCGCGCTCGACCGTGAGATCGACCCCCCGGAGGGTCGGTTGGTCAGGCCGGAAGTACTTGTACACATCCTCCAGGACGAGGATCGGCTTGGCGAGCTGCGGTTGGCTCGCGCGCGCCCCGGCGCGGAAGAATGGAAACGGGCGAACGACCTTGGTTCCCTGCATAGAACCCGGTTAGCCCGCCCCGCTCGGCGGGGGCAAGAAAACGGCCAAGAATACGCGGTTGCCGCGCCCGGCCTGCCGGCTAGAGTCGGGCTGGTATGGGCGAGGACGCGGTCGAGTACGAGTCGGTGGATCGGATCGGAGTATTGACCCTGAACCGGCCCGAGCAGCGGAACGCGATGAGTCCCGAGCTCCTCGACGCGTTCTCCGATCAGATCGAAATCGCCCGAAACGACACAGAGATTCGGTGTTTGGTGATCACAGGGCGTGGGAAGTGCTTCAGCGCTGGAGCGGACCTGAAAGCATCGCTGCAACGCGACGACCTCGGTGAGCCCTCTCAGGATACGTCTTTCGCCATGTACGAGCCGTTTCTCCGGGTCCTCGATATCGAGGTGCCCGTGGTCGCGGCCCTGAACGGACATACGGTAGGGGGCGGCTTCGGTCTCGCCCTACTCGCCGACATCCGCGTCGCCAACGAGGATGCAAAATACGGAGCGAATTTCGCACGCTTGGGCATCCATTCGGGGCTCGCAATCAGTTACGTGCTCCCGAAGCTGGTCGGTCTGGCCCACGCGTCCGAGATGCTATTCACCGGCGCGCTCATTCGCGGTACCGAGGCCCTTCGGATCGGATTGGTCAGCCACGCGGTGCCGACGGAGGACGTGCTCGCCACCGCGTTTCGAATCGCACGGGGGATCGCGGGTTCCGCGCCGATCGCCGTGCAAGGCATGAAGGCGTCGATTCGCCGCGGTCTCGCGTGGGAGATCCGCGACGCCGCGCGGCACGAAGCCCGTCTGCAAGCCGCAAGCCTCAATTCGGAGGATGCGAAAGAGGGAATCGCCGCGATTCTCGAGAAGCGAGAACCTGAGTTCCAGGGCCGATAAAGGCTAAGATCCAAAGGCGCACGATGGAGCCCGTACCCGAGCTACCGATACCGCTGGAACAGATCCCGGAGGCCCTCCGGCGTTTCGCCGATCCCGCTGGGCCTGCACCCGCACGGATGATGGCCGCCAAAGGGATGGTCCCCGTCAAGGGAGCAGACCTCGTCCTGATCTTGGTGCAGCTCACGGCCGATTCGGACCCCGCTGTTCGCGGCTCCGCCACCGACACCCTCTCAGGGCTCCCCGAGAACGTGCTTCTCCCCGCCTGCAAAGCCGATCTCCCGGCTGCGGCCCTCCACGGTGTGGCGCTGCATTTTCGAAACAACGACGAAGTCCTCGCCCGACTCGCATCGAATCACGCAGTGCTGGACGCCACGATGGCGCACATCGCGTCCCACTGCGTAGAGCGAATCACCGAGATCATCGCGGTCAACCAGCAGCGCTTGCTCGGGGCCCCGGCGATCATCGAGGCGTTGTACAAGAACAAGAACACACGTATGTCGACGGCCGATCGCCTGATCGAACTCGCGGCCCGACACGAGGTGGAGCTCACGGGCATCCCCATGTTTGAAGAGCTCAAGAAGGCCGTGCAGGGGCAGCTGATTCCGGAGCCGAGCGAGGAGCCCCTTCCTGGCGATGACCTCTTCTCGCAAGCACTCGCCGAGGACGCCGACCAGGATGCGTTGTCGCGCGACGACGAGGACGGCACGGAGGAGACGAAAGAAGAGTTCGTGTCGCTTCAATCGAAGATTCGGAACATGAACATCGGCGAGAAAATAAGAATGGCCCTCCTTGGAAACGCGGCGGCCCGATCGCTGCTCGTCCGCGATCCGAACCGCATTGTGGCGATGGCGGCGATCTCGTCGCCTGCCATCGGTGAGAGCGAGGCCAAGAACGCAGCCCAGAGCCGCGAGGTGAGTGAAGACGTGCTCCGCTACATCGGACGGAAACGGGAGTGGCTGCGGAGCTACGAAATCAAGCGCCACTTGTGCAACAACCCCAAGACTCCGTTGGCGCTCTCGATGGGCTTTCTCAGTCACCTACGCCGCAACGACCTCAAAACCTTGGCGCGAAGCCGCGGAATTCCGGGGCCACTCAAGCAAGCCGCCAAGCGACGCTCCAAGCAGTTCGAGTAACCGATGGGCCTATTCAAGAAGCTATTCACGGCAGATCCTCTTGTGCTCGAGCAGAAGGGCGATGCGCTCGTCGCGGACGGCGACTTGGGATCGGCAAAGCTCACGTATGAGAAGGCCATGGCCGCGCGCCCAGAGAACGAACGCGGAGCCCTTGCCGAGAAGGTTCGCGAATGCATCGACGGCATCGCGCGCCAGCGTATCGAGTTCGCCCGCACGTACCTGGACGACGGGGCCGTAGAACTAGCCGCGCACGAGCTCGAAGGGGCACTCGAAGTCGCCGCCAGCGACGACGTTCGTCTCGAAGCCCAGGCTCTCCTCGACGGGCTCGAGGCGGTGGACGCCCAAGAACAAGCCGTGTCTGAAGAGATGACGGACGAAGAGCGCCTCGCCCTGATCGCAGGACAGTGGCAGGATGAGCAAGCTGATGAGTACGAGCGGGTTGGCCAGCCGCTGTTCGATGCCCTCATCGCGATGCAGAGCGAGCGATTCTCCGAGGCGCGGGATGCGCTCGAGGCGCTGGTCCGCGAGGCATCGGAGCCCCGCTATCTGTGGCTCGAAATCGGCCGCGCCCGACTGCTGACCGAGGACCCAGAGGGCGGGAAAGCGGCGTTGGAGCGCTTCCTCGGCGCCCTCGAGGACGGGGAAGGCGGCGACACCAAGCTGGCGGCCTGCCTTGGGCTCGCACGGCTGGCGGACGACGCCGGAGAC
>JBATTM010000192.1:0-2251 GCA_049670545.1 Polyangiales bacterium | reverse complement strand
GTCCCAAACCAAGTGAGCAGGAAGTGGCGCCGTGGAGTCCATACCTTCGGCATGTGACTGAATTTGACTCTCGTCATTGGCGCCGCTACCCAGAAAACATGAGGGCGTTTTGCAGTTGTGTGTTGGTCTTGTCGATTGCCGTGGCGGCGCTTGGTTGCTCGAAAGAGCCCAACGCAGAGCCGGAGATCGAGGATGTCGAGATTCCGGCCGTGGTTCCAGCCCCGATACCTGCGCCGTTTCCCGCGCCGGAGGAGGTCCGGAGCGACACCAAGGAGGTCGAGGCGAAGTTGACACCGGAGGAGCTCAGCGAGCTGATCGAACCATCAGAGGCTCCGCCCCCGACGCCAGCGGACCATCGCCTGCACCTCGGGATCGACGGTGACCCTGGGTACCAGCAAGACGAGCTGACGCCCGAGGAGCTCGCGGCAGCGAGGGCCGCCGGCGCCGCCGTGCCGCAGCCTACGTACGCCCCCCCGCCGAACGAGCCTTCTCGTGCCGAGGAATCAAGCGAGACTCTCGAGGATGCGTCCGCGCAGGAAAGCGATTCCGTGTACGTGGAGGGTACGCGTGCGCCGGTCTATCGCCATCGGGTCCGCGAGGAGCGTAGGGAGGACGATCGACGCGAGCCCGCCGTGCCGCGCCGCGGCCGACCCCGGTAGGCATCCGCGTCTGGGTTCGGGAGCTCGGTGAAAACCCGCGGAGCCCTTCTTACTCGCGCATGTGGTTGTTTCGCTGCGCCGCTTCGAGTCTCTTCATGTCCTCTGGCGAGAGCTTTGGCCGATCGACTTCGATCGTCAGCTTGGTGAGGGAAGCTGTGAGCGGGAATGGCGGCCGGTAGTCCGAGTCGTTGACGCCGGTGAGCGTGTCGGAACCGATATCGAAGGCTTCGTCCCACTGGAGGACGGCGGGCAGAGTCTTGTCCATCTTCTTGGTGGCTACCTCTTTGCCGTCCACCTTGAGCGTTCCGGTGCCGGAACTCCCTAATCCGCTCATGTCGTTGTAGGCAAGCGTTCCCACACCGAGGCCGTCGTACTTGAACGCGAACTCCACCGAGTGTTTGCCCGGGCTCAGCGCCTCGGGGCCCTCCCACTTGATGCGTTTCAAATCCATCAGGTTCCAGAGAAATACCGGCTTGCCCTTCAGCAAGTAGAAGCCGTAACCAGAGAATCGACCCCCCGATGTGAGGATCATCCCCTCGGCACCGCCGGAAGGAACTTCGATCTCCGCGGTGATCGTGTAGGAGGTGTTCAGAAGGAGCGGCGAGTCGCCCTGGGGTAGGCCGGTCATCGGCCGGGTGTAGACGAACTCCGTGCGGCCCGCTGTGATGTTGGGCCGCGGCGCGCTGAGCCTTGCCGCAACGGAGGCGTCCATGGGAAAGACCTGGTGCTTCTTCGCTTCTTCGACGAACAGCTCCTTGAGCTCTTTCACTTTTTCTGGGTGTTGGTCCGCAACGTTGGTCGTTTGACTGAAGTCCGTATTGAGGTCGTAGAGCTCGAGCACCTGATTGTTCAAGGGATCGGGGTTTGCGGCCCCGTAGGCCTCCCACGGAGCGTGGTCGACTTTGGTACTGAGCAGCCATCCGTCGTGGTAGAGCGCCCACTGGCCAAAGATCTCGAAGTATTGGGTACGATGGCGTGACGGAACGTCGGCGTTGTCCTCGTCGAAGGTGTAGGCAAAGCTCGTGCCCTCGATCGGCGCCTGCTCGATGCCATCGACGTATCGAGGCACCGAGATGCCAGTCACTTCGAGGATCGTAGGCACGACATCGACCACGTGCACGAACTGCTCGCGTAGGCCGCCCGCGTCCTTGATACGGGCCGGCCACGACACTGCCATGTTCTGGTTGATGCCGCCAAGCTGGGATGCGTTCTGTTTGAACCAGGGGAAGGGTGTGTCGAAGGCCCAAGCCCAACCGGCCGCCATGTGGTTGTACGTCTCTTCAGTACCCCACACGTCGTACCACTTCATTTGTTCGTCAACCGGCATCATGTTGACCCCGTTGAAGAATGCGACTTCGTTGGGTGTGCCAAGCGGCCCACCCTCGGCGCTGGTTCCGTTGTCGCCGTTGATGTAGATGACCAGCGTATTGTCCAGTTCTCCGAGGTCCTCGATTGCCCCGATCAGGCGGCCGATCTCATGGTCGGAATAGGCCGCATAGGCGGCGAAAACCTCGACCTGCTTGATGAACAGCTTCTTCTCGGTATCGGTAAGTTGATCCCAAGGCTTGATCTTGTCCGCAGGCCAACCGGTC
>JBATTM010000191.1:0-11755 GCA_049670545.1 Polyangiales bacterium | reverse complement strand
ACCGTGGCCTTGATGGCTTTCGCGAAATCAACTTTCCAAGCCCCGTCGACCTTGGTCATCGGGACGGTCGCGGTGGAACCGTCTTCGTTCGCGAAGGACACGACCGCCGTGTTGCCTTTGACTGTCTCGGCGCTCGCCTTGCGGCCGCCAATCGCCGTCAGCGCCTCGCGGCCTTGCGTCTCGACCACGCGATCGATCATCGTGGCGGTCGCGGGCGTCGCAAGCTTCTTCGCGGCATCGATGTCTCCGGTCGCGACGTCGTCGTAGTACTTCTCGGCCACGCTCGAGGGACTCTCGGAGCAGCCGACCAAGAGCGTCCCCGCGAGGAGGATCGCCGTGCCTGTCATGCGTATGGGGACCATGTGAGCGCGAGCCTGACCCGCGCCGCTATCCGTTGCAAGCCCGACTGCCCGTCGAGAAACGAGTTTCCGAATTGCAGGGCAGTCCGCGGGAGGCCGTCGGTGGCGCGCGGTGCGAAGTTGTCGCGAATCGAAAGGAGCGGACATGCAACGAGAAATCGAACCTGCCATCCAGTCGGAGGGCGTTCAGAAGGTCGCGGGGAGGGCGCTTGGCGCGGTCGCGCAGCGTCGGTATGGTGTCGCGGAGCTGGAGGCTGAGGAGCACGCGTCGTGAACATGATCCCCGCACAGACCAACGAGGGTGCGCGCTGGAAGGCCGTCACGTCTCGGGCCGCGACGAGCGCTGATCGTTTCTTCTATGCGGTACGCACGACTGGCGTGTTCTGCGTGCCGACTTGTGCCTCGCGGAGGCCACGTCGTGAAAACGTCGAGTTCTTCGACACGACGGAAGCGGCAATCGGTGCTGGTTACCGGCCCTGCAAGCGCTGCCGCCCGAACGAGAAAAGCGCCGCGGACGAGAGCGCAACCGCGATCATCACTGCGTGCCGGTTGCTCTCGTCGGAAGACACGATGGCGACGCGAGATGTCGCGAAGGCCGTTGGACTCAGTGATTCGCATTTTCAGCGTCACTTCAAGAAGCAACTGGGCGTGACGCCTCAGCAATACCGACGACGGGTCTTGGCGGAACGTGGGCGTGCTGCGATCGGACGGGGACGGTCCGTCACCGAGTCGATCTACGAAGCAGGGTACTCGTCGAGCAGCCGTTTCTATGAGGGGGTCGGGCGAGAGCTCGGGATGAAGCCGTCGACCGCGCGCGATGGCGGTGCTGGAGAGCGCATCGAGTTCGCCGTGGGGCGCTGCTCGCTCGGGTACGCCCTGATCGCACGGACGGCGCGCGGGGTCTGTGAGGTCGCGTTCGCCGATTCGGCGCAAGGCTTGGTACCGCAGCTCGAAGCGCATTTCCCGAACGCCACGCTGAAGCCGTCTGCAGAGGATGCGTGGGCGAGGGCGGTCATTGACGCGGTCGATACCGCAGAACCCGCGGAGCTGCCGCTCGATATCCGAGGTACCGCGTTTCAAGAGCGGGTTTGGCAGGCGCTACGCACCATTCCGCGGGGTGAGACACGTACGTATACGGAAGTCGCCGAATCACTTGGCGAGCCACGAGGAGCTCGCGCGGTCGCGCGTGCGTGTGCAAGCAACAAGATCGCCGTCTTGGTTCCTTGCCATCGCGTCGTGCGAAAGGACGGGAACCCATCTGGCTATCGGTGGGGGCTCGAGCGCAAGAAGGAGTTGCTTCGCATAGAGAAGGAGGCAGCTACGGAGCGTCGTAGTCCGGGATGAGCTTCGCGACGAACACGGCCTTTCCATGCGTGTCGTGGCTCCATTTCATGGCGTCGCCGAGGCTTTCCATCACGCGTGCATAGTCGCCGACGATCACGGTCGAGGTAGGCCCCGTCGTGACACGAAGATCGGTGTAGGTGTCGAGCTTCGCCACGAACTCCTTGATCAGGACTCGATAGTCGCGGTCGAACGGATACATGCTGAGATCCACGGTGAGAATCATGGCGGCAAGGCTACCACCGGACGCCCATCCCCGTGAACTGGGGGCCGTCAGGACGGCGCCGCTTGCGGCCTCGAAGCTCGCGCGCCTTACGAGAATCGCGCGAGTCTTCCCATGCGGACAGACGCTGCGAGAAGCATGCCACGCGAGACTGCCCACGATTGCGAGCCCGCGTTCGTCGACCATGTGCCCTACGAGCACACCTGTGACGTCGGTGGCGTCAGTCTGTCGCGACCAAGTTGCGATACTTCGACATGGCGCCGAGTGCGCCTCGGTGCAGCAGTGACGGCGAGAGCCTTTGGAGGCGCCAGAGGAACGCGCCGTACGAAGGCAAGAACACCATCCGGCCTTTGCGACCAACCTTGTCGACGAAGAGCCGCGCAGCCTTCTCGGCCGGCATCGGTTTCATCGGCATGGTGTCGAGCACGGCGTCTCGGTCGCCGCGGCTCATTTCTGCTTTACTCAACATCTCCGACTCGATGAGGCCGAGACACACTACTTTGACATCGACGCCAAATGCCTCGGCCTCGGCCGCGAGGGATGTCGTCAGGCCGACCAAACCGTGCTTGGTTGCCCCATATGCAACCATCGACGCGTTCGGCAGAACGCCGGCCAGCGAGCGTTCGACGTTCTGTGTCTGTTCCACAAAAGTTTACATAATATATGTTCTGCGCAATTCAGGCTTGAGGCCTCGATACGCCCCGGGTTGTGCCGCAGCTACGAATAGTGGATCTTTCATCGCCAAGTGCTCGCCCGTTATGTCTCCTTGGTCGTCGATCATCCTCGGCGACCACTTCTCATCGTCTTCCTTTGTGTCGCCGCGCTGGCCGTTCCCGCGTCCGGCGTCCGGCTGGACAACGATTTCTCGAAGCTATATTCGACCGCGACGGAGGCCGATGCGTATCGTCTCTTCTTTAGAGAGGAGTTTGGCGCGAACGACGGATTGCTCGTTGCGGTGATGAACCCTGCCACGCCCGAGGATCCGGCTTTCACGGCGTTGCTGGATCGAATCACCGACGAGTCTGCGCGAGACATCGCGGTCGCCCACGTGTTCTCCGCGACGCACACGTCCGTGCCGTTTAGTCAAGGCGACACGGTGGTGTTCGGTCCTCTTTTCGGTTCGGATTCGGAGTTTCAGGGAGACCTGCAGGCGCGGGTCGAACGCATGACAGAATCCCCGCTCGGGCAGCGTCTCGTCTCGCGTGACGGTTTGCTCTACGTCGTGGGTGCTGAACTCGAACGGGAGCGAACCAGCTACGAGTCGGTGGTCGCACCGGCAGAGCGCTTCATGGAGCGAGTCGAGAGAGAAGTTGCCTCATCGAATCTCGACGTTCGTGTTCATTTCGCGGGTATTCCGAGAACACGGATCCACGCCACCGAATCGCTCGAACTCGACCTTTTCTACTTGTCGCCACTGGTCGTTCTGGTGTTGTCGATCCTCTTGTGGCTTCTAGTTCGGAGTTTTTGGGCCGTTGCCGTGAGCCTCTTTGCGCTTCTTCTCTCGGTCGTGGGAACGGCCGGCGTGATAGGACTCTTCGACGATGACCTGAACTTCTTGACCGTCCTCTATCCGATCTTCCTCACCGCGGTGGTCGTCGCGCACTCCGTGCACCTGATTCACCAGTACAAACGCGAGCTCGGGCGTCCAGATGCTAGCCTCGACGATGCGCTTCGCCGCGCGTCAGCTCGTGTTGTTAAAGCCGCGCTCCTCACCAGCACGACGACCGCGATCGGGTTCGGCTCCCTTGTCGCTGCGAGGGCGACGATCCTCCGGACGTTCGGGCTGTACTTGTCGATCGGAGTCGTTCTCTCGTTCATCGTCGTAACGCTTGTGCTTCCGCCGGGTCTGGCGTTGCTTGGCCCTCGCGTGTTTGGCGAACGTCAGGGGCTCGTTCGCCGAGAAGCGCCGCGATGGTTCAGGGCTGCCCTACGAACCGTGACCACGACTCGCGGCGCCTGGATCACCACGGCCGCTGGCAGCGCGCTCTTGCTCGGCGCCTTCGCGTACGGCTCTGGAGTGCATTTCGACTACGTGCTTTCTGACCATACCAAGGGAGAGCCCACCCTCGTGCGAGGTAATGCCATCATGGACGAACACCTCGGCGGCATCGTACCGATCGAGATTTCGTTGCTCGGGCGGGAAGGAGATTTCAAGAGTCCAGAGAACCTTGCGCGGATGCAAGTCGCCGCCGACTGGCTCGAGAACGCGTACGGGATCCCCGCGCCGATTGGTCTTTCCGGGGTACTTCGCGAGCTCAATCGCGAATTCGGGGGTGTTGACGCGGTGCCGGAGAGCGATGCGCTTGTCGCTCAGCTCTTGCTCGTCGCAGAATCGAGTCCGGATCGCGTCGTGCCCCAACTCGTGAGCGACGACTTTTCGCACGCGCGCCTCCGTACCTCTGCGAGCGACAGAGGTGCAAATTACATCGTGTCAATGTGGCATGCATTCGACGACTACGCGAAAGAGCTCTTCGCCGGCACAGGAATCTCCGCACGCATGACCGGGGGCATGGTGATCGGGTATGACGGGATGAAGCAGTTGAGTACAGAGCTTGTCCGCAGCGTCATGATCGCTCTCTTGCTCGTCGTGGTCTTCATTGGTATCGCCTTCCGTAGCGTGCGCCTTGGGCTTGCGGCAATACTGCCCAACTTGCTTCCTGTTGCGATTGGCCTCGCTACGCTCCACGCCACAGGCAACGTTGTCAACCCCGTGCCGGGCATCGTGTTTTGCATTGGTATCGGACTCTCCGTCGATGACACCATCCACTTGTTCGCGCACTACCGTGAGGAGTTGAGCCAGGGGGCCGGGGTTTGCGAGGCTGTTCGGCGTGCCGTCAACGAGACCTTTGGCGCGCTTGTGACCACCACCGTCGTTCTCACGGTCGGGCTTGGTCTTCTCTTGCTGTCACGATCGGATCTCAACCAGACGATTGGCTGGCTCTCCGGCACCGTGTTCGTCACCGCACTGCTCAGCGACCTCCTCATCACGCCTGCGATTCTGGTCACACTCCGTCCTCATTTCGGGCCGAACAGAGTGCCCCTGCCCATCTGCTCACCTGAGCTTTGAACGCGGATCCCGTTTCCGGTACCCTCGCCGGTCATGGCCAGCGAACCGCCCGATAGTTCACGGCCGGCGCCTCTTTCCGAGCCGCCCGCCGCCGCCGAGTACGATCAGCTCAAGGGAAAGACGGGGCGCCAGGCCCTGTACCGCCCCGACCGATTCCTACTTCGAGACCTCGTCGATCGTCCAGATCTGTTTCTCCTGGAGGTCGAAGGGCGCCCTGTCCTCCCCCGCAATTTCTCGCTTTCCGGGCTATCGTTTCGCGACCCAATGAAGGCATCGTGGCCGGTCGGCGACACGGTGCGGTACTGCATTCGTTTCGAGGGGGAGTCCCTTCTCACAGGAGATGCGGAGGTGGCGCGTATCACGGAGCGGTCACGCTATACCGAAGTAGGCCTCGAGTCGGTTTCGGTGCTTGACTACGACACCCTGAGAATCGCCGACAAAGAGGCGCAGTGGCGCGCGTCGCTCTCGCGCGGACCTCGCCTCTTCACGGATTCGGTACCCGAGGACTACCGCCGCGCCGTGCTCGAGCTCGGGGCGTTCTGCCAATTCTACGAGAATCAGCTGGGAAAACGGGAGAGAAACCATTCGGGCGATAAGCGGGCGATCGCGAAAGAAGCTTACTCTGCGATGCGCGCGAATTGGATCGAGCTCAGTCGTCAGGCCGCGCGTACGGCGGCGTCTTTCCTCGACGACGAAGCCACCCTTCGCGAGGCGAGATCCGTCACCGAAAACGTCGTCACCCAACATCTCATCGAGGCGCCCGTGCTGCGCAGAGCCTACGAGAAGCCCCGTGGGTACCCTGGAGACTACGAGGTGATGCAGCACTACTTCGACAACGACTTCGTCGGTGACACGGCGTTCGGAATGGTCTTCCACAAGATCACCAACGAGCACCCATTGTCTGCGGGTGTTCGTACGCGCTCGGCACATGTCGCTACAGAGATCGCGAGTCGATCGGCGGGTCGGGGGCATCAAGAGCCATTGCGGGTCTTGTCCCTCGGTTGCGGTATCGCCGCCGAGGTTGGATTCGTCCACGGGGCGAGTACTTCCGCCGTATCGTGGACCCTCATCGACCAAGAGGACGAGGCGCTGGCGCGCGCGTATCGGAACGCGCGGACCCTCGCGCCGTCCGGGGTGCGGGGCCCTGACGTCTCGTGCGTAAACGTTTCGTTTTCGCAGCTCTTTCGTGGCGAGGTGTCTCCGGATGCCTGGGGAGAGCACGATATCGTATTCGCGCTTGGATTGTTCGACTACCTGCCCACCCGGACAGCCTCCCTCTTGCTGTCCGCACTCTACGCCAAGGTGAGTCCAGGTGGGACGGTATTCGTCGCCAACGCTGCCGGACCCAATGATCACTTCTGGGAGCCCGAGCTGGCACTCCGGTGGTCGCTCACCTATCGTGATACTCGGGAGATGAACGCGCTCGGGGCTGGTTTGCCGGCCTCGGCAAGGACGGAGCTAGAACTCGAGTCAGAGGGCGCGTACCACATTCTGACGTGTCACAAGCCGTAGCTGAGCCGGACGATCGCAATGCCTTCGAGAACGAACTCGGGGCTCGAAACGAAACCGCGCTTCGGTGGGCTCACCTTGTGTTCACTCTGGTCTTTCTCGCCTGGTGGGCCCTCGACTGGTACGCGGCCCCGCAGAGCGCGGGTCGGTTTCTGCGCTGGCGCCTTGCCGCGGTCGCCGTGAACACGGTGATCGTGCTCGCCCTTCCGTCCCTGAGGGGGTCGGCGGTTTCGTCTGGGGCCCGCATGTTCGCTTGGTTCTCGGTTTGGGGGGCAGCTGTAGCGTCGATGCTTCCATTCGTCCCGGCGAGTGCGGTACTCCTCTATGTCGTTGGCCTCAGTGTGATCGGCTTCGGGGCTGCCGTCCTGCCCTTCTGGCCGGCTCGCTGGTCCGCGCTCTGCACGCTCTCGATCGGCCTTGCGGGTGCGTTGGCGATGAGCATACGCCCAGACCGAGCGCTGCTCTTGCCGCTTGAAGCGGCCGTCGTGTATGGAACGGTCGGCGCGGGAGGCACGATCATCGCGGTCCTCAAGCAGCGGTTCTTCCGCGCGGACTTCGATACGCGGATGGCGTTGAGCCGAAAAGAGTCGGAGCTCAGCGGAGCGCTCGACGAGCTCCGCCGACAGGATCAGGAGAAGACCCGGCTGTTTCATAATATCTCCCACGAACTTCGCACTCCGCTCACCACAATTCTGGCGCCGCTCGATGACCTCGTAAATGGCGGTCCGTACCGCAAGGACGATATTCGAATGATGCGCCGCAACGCGCGCCGGCTGCTTCGACTCGTCGACGACATTCTCGAACTCTCGAAGCTCGACGGTGGCGGTATCAAGCTTTCCATCGGCCGCGTAAACGTGTCCGATTTGGTTGAAGGCGTCTGTGGCATGCTGGCCCCGGGCGCGGGGTCGCGAAACATCGAGCTGACCTGTCGAGGTGTCGGAGAGCCTATCGTCGCCTACGTCGACGCCTATCGTGTGGAGACGATCCTCACGAACCTGATCGGAAACGCCGTGAAGTACACGCCAAAGGGTGGCTCGATCAGCGTTTCGCTTTCTCATACCGCCGATAGCTTTCGGGTCTCGGTGCAGGATACAGGGCCAGGCGTACCCGAGGAGATGCGAAGACGCATCTTCGAACGCTACGTACAGGTTGGTGAGAAAGCGCTGGGCGGTGTCGGCATCGGCCTCGCGCTCGCACGCGAACTCGTGGAACTCCACGAAGGCGAGATCGGCGTTGAGACCCCGGAAGGGGGCGGTTCGATCTTTTCATTCGCCCTTCCGACGAATGCACTGAGCGACAAGGCGGGAACCAGCGCGCCTCATCGGCGCCCGCGGGAGATCACACTCCGGACATCAGAGGAAGCGGATACCGGCGCAGCCGCGCAGGTTCATGCGGACGGAACCGTGCTGGTCGTCGATGATGAGCCCGATATTCGAACGGTGATCGCGGACGCGGTTCGTCGCCATTGGAACGTCATCGAGGCCGAGGACGGTGTGCAAGCTCTGCAACTCATTCGGACGGAGCGGCCAGATGTGGTGCTCGCCGACATGATGATGCCCAGGATGGACGGGGCGACGCTTCTCCGCGAGGTTCGGGGCGATCCCAGGATCGCGCATACGCCGGTCGTCGTTCTGACAGCGGCGGGCGGAGCGGACTGGGAGACGGCGATTCTGGCAAGTGGCGCGGACGACTACCTCTCCAAACCGTTTTCACCAAACGTCCTGCTCGCGCGGGTTCGTCTGCAGATGCGAATTCGGGGCCTGGTCGCAGGCCTGGCCAACCAGGAGAAGCTCGCGGCTATTGGGACCCTGACGGCTGGAATTCTGCACGAGGTGAACAATCCTGCTGGATGCATCGTTGCTGCCAGTACGCTGATCAAGCCAGAGACGGCACCGCCGAAGCTACAGATCGCGCACGACACCATCCGCGATGCTGCCGCGCGCATCGTCAAGCTCACGGCAGCGCTCCGCAGCCACGCCCGGCCGGACGAACACGACACCGCGAAGCCGTTCAATTTGAAGGAGGGGATCGAGTCCTCGATGGCCCTCCTCGCGCACACGATCAAGGGGCGCACCGAGGTCGTGGTCGAATGTGACCCGACGATTGAAGTCTTCGGTCCTCCGGCGTCGCTCAACCATGTCTTCCTCAACCTCGTGGACAACGCGTCCAAGTCTGGAGCCTCGAGGGTCACGCTGACCGCGGAGCTTCGCGAGGACGGGGATGTACAGTTGGTCGTACACGACGACGGCCCTGGTGTGCCTGACGCATATCATGAGAGGATCTTCAACCCGTTCTTCACGACCCGTGAAGTCGGAGAGGGTACGGGTCTTGGTCTCTTCTTGTGTCGCAAGACCCTTCTTGCCAGTGGTGGACGCATCGAGTTGTCTCGTTCGTCCGAGGGGGCCCGATTCGTCCTAACTCTCAAGCGGCCGCCGAGGGAAGAGCCAGTACGAGCATTGGCCAGCGAGCGCCCGTCGGTGCCGCCTGCCGCATAGCGCTGCGCCCCTACCCGTCGAGCGCGTGCCACGCTCTATCGCCGAAGTGGAACCAGCGGTCGACTCGGGTGCCGTCGAAATGGAAACGGAGGTTGGGGCCGGAGATGGGACGCTGGAGTGCTTTGGGGCGAAATGCGGCGAGGCAGTCTCCTCCTTGGTGGCGGATGCTGCGGTAGACGATGCCGTTCACGCCGGGCCCACGCAGGTCGCGCGCGAGGGATTGGCCGGGTCCGTAGTTGCTCGGGTCGTGCGCGTCATGGTACCCGCGGCGGACGTCGTAGAAGCGCGCGTCGACCGCGGCGACGATCGCGCGGATCTCCATCGTGGTGCCGAGCGGCTCGTTCGTGCTGGCGAAGAAGATCCCCACGTGGTGTGCTTTTTCGTGCACCGCGGTGACGAGCGACCGGGCGCAGTAGTAGACGCCCCACGTTCCATCGGTGAAGCGAGACGGCCAGCCGATGTGGGTGAACGGAGCCATCAGCCAGGAAGCGCCCGGGCCGCTGACACGCTCCTCGGGAGACACCAACGCGATCTCTCCGACCTCTTGCCGGACGCGCGGGTTGGTGAGCGTTTCGAGCGCGATCAAACTGTCCCAATCGTCGGGGTCGGCGACGCGCTCGAAGACATCGATCGGGGGAAACCGCGAGTTGACCGCGCGATAGCTCTTCGCCCACCGAATGCGGCGTTTGGGGGGAGTGTCCGCCATGTCATCCGCGAACGAAATCGAGGTACTGACGAACTTGAGCGAGATCGACGACCCGCCCCCCGAGCGCATGCGCGAGCGCCGACTGGCCGCCAAACGCGTCGTTCGGCTTTCCCACCCATGCGTCGGCTTGTGCGGGGTTCGGGAACAGGAGTTGCAACGCCTTGTAGATCCCGAGAACGTAGCTCACGCGCTCGAGCGTGTCGTGGGCGAGCTTGCCACCCTTGCCTTTCTTCCAGGCGTAGAACGTCGTTCGACTTGGTTGCCCCAAGAGAACCTGGGCGTCGCCGTCACGAACGCCCCACGCGTCCATGATGCGAAAGAAGCCACGCTTGACCACGTCGTGGTCGATCGCGTGGGTCGCCGGTTCGAACTGTGCTGAGAGCTGGGCGGCCATAGTCCGAATATGAACATTCACGGACTATAAGTCAATATATGAACCCTCCCCGTCTCGGTGATCGCCGTGGGTACATCGGCTTGACCGAAGCTCCCGGCCGTGTATAAATCGATTGAGCGATCGATTTATACGATGAACCCACGACGCTACGACGCAGAAGCAGCCCGGGACGACATCCTCGATGCCGCGGAGACGCTTTTCGCGGCGCGCGGGTTCGATGCCGTGTCCACGGCGGCAATTGGCAAGGTGGCCGGAGTCTCGCAAAGCCAGATCCACTATCACTTCGACACGAAGCGTAAGCTCTGGGAGGCGGTTTTCCAACGGCGCTTCGCGGACTACTTCGCGGCGCAGTCGGCCTTGCTCCGGAACGACGGGTCGACCGAACTCGAGCGCTTAGCGTCTTCGATCCGGGCGTATTTCTCCTTCTTCCAGGCGAATCCCGACTACGGCAAATTGCTCGGTCGCGCCGCCCTCGACGCGGTTGAGGCAGGCGGTTCGCTCGACACCGCCGACGAGATGGGGGGCGAGCTGATGCGTCGCGGGATCGAGATCATCGCCGCCGCCCAAGCGGCTGGGACCCTCCGCGCGGACGTGCGCCCCGAGTTCGTGATCGTAGGGTTCCTTTCGCTCGTCGTGTACTGGTTTCAAGCCGGACACGTGTTTCTGGCCCAGGCCGGCGCGGGGGAACGTGCGCCCCACGATTCCGCCTATCTCGACTTCCTGCTCAAGATATACCTGCGCGGCGTCGCCGCCGAGGGTCCCTAGGCCCTGCCCCAAGGCGTATGGGTTCAGGCTTAAATAAATCGATTAATCGAAAGAAAATGGATCTTGAAACACGCAGATCAGGAGGCGACATGGAGCATCGTAGACGCGAGTTCGTTGTGGGGGCTGGCGCGCTCATGACCACAGCCCTCTTTCACCAGGCTTGCGGGCGGGGGTCCTCTCGGCCGCGATCGGTCGACGCCGCGAGCAAAGCCGATCCGCCGATCGTCAACGTACTTCGGTACGGCGTTACCGCTCCGAGCGCACACAACACACAACCGTGGCTAATCGAGCTCGTGTCGGACACCGAGGCGCGCCTCTTCATGGATACGAAGCGCCTGCTGCCGGCAACCGACCCGCCCGCCCGTCAGGTACACATCAGTCACGGAACGCTGGTCGAGGTCTCCGCGATCGCGGCGACGCACCTCGGGTATCGTGCCGAGATCGAGATTCTTCCGGACGGCGCCATGGGGCCTGGCGAGTTCGGCACCAAGCCCACGGCGCGGATTCAGCTGATCAAGCGGGACGCCGCTGTCGAGGATCCCCTGGCGTTGCAGCTGCTGACGCGGAGAACCAGTCGACTGCCGTACGACGGGCCGATCGTCACGGAGGAAGAGTGGGCGTCGATCGTCGAGCAGGCCGGTGGAGAGCGCATCGCCATTGCCCCACTCGCAGAACCGAAGTTGTTGGAGGCATTCGAGATCATCAAGAGCGCGATGGCCGTGGAGGAAAACGACGAGGCGCTCTACGACGAAACCCGCGAATGGTTTCGCTTCTCCAAACGGGCGATTCGCGAGCACGGAGACGGGCTCAGCATTAACACGGCGGGCTTGCCCGGGTTTTCGGCGGGCACGGCCAACATGTTTTTGAGCGCACGCAACTTCCACAAGGAGAAGAAC
>JBATTM010000190.1:0-1964 GCA_049670545.1 Polyangiales bacterium | reverse complement strand
CCCGGTCGACAGCCTTCGCGACGCCGCCCCGGGCGTCCACCGTCTCGCGGGGACACGCGATCGCCCCCGCATCGTCGGAGATGGCGAGCCCGATGCGGGCCTCCCCGGAATCGACGCCGACGATCCTGGCCAACCTACCCTCTCCGGGCTGCCGACTGCGACGACGGCTCTGGGGGTCGCGAGGGCGAGGACGACTGGAGTCGCGCCGCCAACAGCGGGAGCACGTAGGGGAAGCCGACTTGCATCTGATCCAGGTCGGGCGCGATTTGCCCCGTGAGCCAAAACATCATGACCGAAGCGCGTTCCACGTAGAACCAGCCGTCCGGGTAGTGCACCGAACGCATCAAGGCGCGCAACTCACGGCGCGCGATCTCGGGATCGGCGAGTTCCTCGAGCTCTTTCACGTTGGCGTTCATCAACGCGGCCGGCGTCCGCGCCTCGAGCTTGAGGAGTTTCTGGAAGTACGTCTTGACGGTTTGGTCGAGCAGAGCGCGGTCACCGCCCTCAGCAACGAAACCGATAGCCTCGATTCCGTCGAGGACCAGCTCGTCGTTCTGCTCGAAGAACCCGCGGAGAACGTCGAGCATGCCATCGACCGTGCCCGCGCTGACTTCGCTTATCGCTCCGAAATCGAGAACGATGACCCGAGCATCATCCGACCCCGCGATCGGCTGAACGAGGAAATTCCCCGGATGTGGATCGGCATGAAAGAAGCGATCCACAAACACCTGCTTGTAGAAGCTCTTGACCAAGCGCTCCGCAAGCTTGGGCAATGAGACGCCAGCAGCCTCGATGTCCTCGAGACGCGAAATCCTGATGCCCTCCATGAAGGTCATCGTCAGCACGTCGGACGTGCTCACCTCATCCACGACTTCGGGAAACAAGATGTGGTCGTCGCCTTCGAAGTTGGACGCCATGCGACGCATGCATTCCGCCTCATGCACGTAGTCGGTTTCGCGGCGCAGCAGGTCGACCAGGGAACGGTGTACGACTTCGATGTTGTCGACTGGCACGAACCACTTGTAGACGCGAATCATGAGCTTGATCACGCGAAGGTCGGTCCGAACGATGTCGCGAATACCCGGGTACAGCACCTTGACGGCGACCTTGCGCCCGTCGGGCATGTAGGCGACGTGAACCTGCCCTAGCGAGGCGGCCGCCACAGGCTCCCGGTCGATCCGCGCGAAAAACGCTTCCGGTTGCGCTTGTAGACTCTCGACGAAGACCCGTTCTATGTCGTCGAACGGGTGCGGAGGCACCGCGTCTTGAAGCGACTGCAACTCTTTGGTGTACGCGGCCGGCAGGAAGCCTCCCATGATCGAGAGCACCTGGCCGAGCTTGATGTAGACAACCTGGAGCTTGAGCATTCCATTGAGGAGCCGTTTTGCATTGCGGGCGTGGAGGCGCTCCTGTCGCCGGACCAGCCAGGCCGGAATCACGGCTTCTTCGCGGCCGCTGTCGTGGTCCTGCCGCCACCGGCGCAACAACTTGAGGAGCCCCAGCTGGGTCATGTAGCTGATGAAAATGACGCCGAAAATCAGGACGGCGCGCACCAATCGAACAAAAAGACTCATGCGAATGTTGGGTATCTACGACGATAGCGTCGATTGGCCAGGGGTCTCCACTTTGGCCCTGGGGACGTAGGGTATAGAGTTGAATAGAAGTGGCGGGTAGGCGCAGCCGAAAACTCCGGGACGAACTCCAGAAAGCCCTCCTCAAAGAGCGGTACGACGACGCGCTGCATTTTTACGAGGCTCTCGAGCTGACGGAGCCACGAGAGGCACGCTGGCCGCACCGAAAAGGTGACCTTCTCAATCGTCTAGGACGAAAGGATGCGGCGATTCGATCCTACGAATCGGCAGTCGACCTCTACGCGGACGCCGGCTTCATCGCGCGTGCGGCGGCGATGGCCAAGGTCGTCCTCGGGATCGATGCTGCGCGCACCGACGTTCTCGACCGAGTGC
>JBATTM010000189.1:0-2453 GCA_049670545.1 Polyangiales bacterium | reverse complement strand
CTCTCCGTACAACATCATCCTCGGCATCGGGTACGCGGTCGACGCCCGCCGCAAGAGCACCCCGGCGCCCCTCGCCACCCCTGCGGTCCGGCGAAGCCCGGCCGAGGGACGTGTCTATGGCTTGGTGTTGGATGCCGAATCGGAGACGCCGGTTGCGCGGGCGTTGGTGGCGGTGGTTGGCGACGAAGCCTCGGCCCAGGTGAGCGACGACGACGGGCGGTTCGTGACGTATCCTGTCCCCGTCGGCGACGTGGTCTTTGAGGTGACGCATCCCGACTACCAAGCCACGCAATGCACGGCGACGTTCGACGCGACCGATGGGTCCACAGTCGCGGTGCCGCTGGCCGAAGCCACGTGCGCGCTCACGCCACACACGGTCGACGGATCGCTACGTGTCCACGTCGTGGGCAAGAAGGGGAAGTCGATCCCCGCACTCGCGGTCGTGGTGCGCGGCCCCACCGAGCATCGACTGGTATCGGACGACACCGGCCACGCGGCCATCGACCTGCAACCAGGTGCGTACGTGATGTACGTCGACGACCCTGCCTATTTGATCGCGCTTCGCGAGATCGAGGTCGCTCCGAGGCAGCCGACCGAGGTCACGCTCGAGGTGCGACGAAAACCGACTCGGCCGCGGGTCGTCGTCCGGGAGCGAAAGCTGGTGTTGCGAAGCCAGGTGAGCTTCGCGACCGGGAGCAACGAGATTCTGCCCAACAGCGAACCCTTGCTGCTGGAGATTGCGGACGTCCTTCTCCGGGATCCCGCCCTCGAGCTGGTCGAGATCCAAGGTCACACGGACAACCGAGGAGACCCCAACCTCAACATGAAGCTATCGCAGCGTCGGGCCGAATCTGTCCGCGACTGGCTGATCATGCACGGTGTCGAACCTGCACGATTGATGGCAGCCGGATACGGATCGACGCGACCATTGGTGCCCAATATCACCGCTCACAATCGCGCCCGGAATCGACGCGTTCAGTTCAATATCGTGCGTCGCGCCGGAACGAACGTCGCCGCAACGCCATGAGCGCCAACACTGCGATGACCGTGGTCTCCCAGGGCAGCCGTTGCCCGCGTGGTGCAGCCGAACAGCCGCCGCTGCCGGACGCGGAGGTCGGGGGCGGCTCGGAGTCCTCACAGTTGAGATCGAGTCCGCCGATAGGGGTCGAATCGCAGGACGCGTTCAGGTTGCCCGGCGGGTAGATCGTGCAGATGGCATCGATGTCGTCGGCAGCAAGCGTACGTTTCGTCACCTCGGTCCTTGGCGCCGAGGCAAACATCGTGGCTTCGGCGACGTCGGAATGGCCGATGCCGATGAAGTGGCCGGCCTCGTGCGTCACGATACTTTGAAGGTCTGCCGGCCCAGGGCTACCCGGAGGACAGCCCGAGTCAGGGCAGCTGTCGTACGGACCGAGCGTTTCGTTGATCAGCATGTCGGCGTCCAGAATCTGTCCGGTGTTTTCTCGGAAGAAGACGTTCGTCAGCGCGAAGGCGTTGGGGGGTAATGGGTCTGACAGGTCCCCGTCTCTCACCCAAGGGTCGAGGAAGGCCACCGTATTCAGGTTGGGGCCACGTTCGTTGAACTCGATCTGCCGACATGTGGAGTTGGCTCCCATGGTGAAGATCACGTTCGTCAGCTCGCCGCCGCTGCACGTCTGGTTCTGCCACGTTTCGAACGAGGCGCTCACCGCGCTTTCGACGTCGCCGAGGCTCATCCACATGCTTCCGCGCGCATCGATCGAGTACTGGAGGCACGCGTCGCGCCATTCGAGGGGTATCCCCTCTCCGCTACACGTCGAGTTGCCCACCTGGACTTTGTCCTTGGTCGTCATTCGGCAAAACGCGCCGGCGTCGTTTGAGGCGAGCGCGGCCGCGATGAAGAAGCCCACGGCAAGGGCCAGGACGGGAAGCCGACTCATCGCGCGGCTCCCGCCTGCTTTCGCACGGCCGCCCGCACGCGTTCGATGACGGTGTCCAGACGTTCTTTCCGTGGAAGAGCGCCCTCACTCGCCTCGAGGCGACCGGTGCTGTTGCGGCGCACGAGCATCATTCCTTCGCGACTCTGCTGAACGGTCTCGTTTCCGTTGTCCGATCGGATACGCATCACGCCTTGGGCCATGCCGACAGGCCGGAACACGAGGCCCCCACCGTCTCGGATGAAAATCAACGCCCGCTCCCCCTCCGTGAACGAGGGCTCACCTTCTACGCGCATCCCGAGGTTTCCGATTCGCCCGCCCATGACTTGGACGATGACTTCTCGCTCCGCGGAGTCTGGGAGTGCGCCTTCGCGGAGATCGCGTTCGACTTCGATGCGGTACCAGGTGGTGATCGCACCGCTCCGACGCTGGAAGGATTCCGAGAAGACGACGCGGCCGATCACGATGCGGTCGGACTGTGCGACCAGCTCCTCGAGGTCGAGGGCCTGGACGATGGAGCCCGATGCGGGGCTGGGC
>JBATTM010000188.1:0-1615 GCA_049670545.1 Polyangiales bacterium | reverse complement strand
TGCTCGCAGAGAAGGTCGCCCCGGTAGAGACGCGCTCGCCATCCGCGGAAACTGGAGCTCTCGTGCGACAGGCGCTCGAGCTTCTGCCCGAGGAGTTGGCGAACGCGTTCGTCTACTACTACGTCGACCAAATGACCCACGCCGAGATCGCCGAAGTCATGGGTTGCTCGCGGCGCCAAGTTGGAAACCTCCTCGAGAGGGCACACGACAGACTACGAAAGCTAGTGGACCCACCCGCGGGGCATACCGATGAGTGACCCTCTCGACAGCTTGAAGGCACTACGAACCGAAGCCTCCGAAGACTGTGTCTCGGACTTCGCGATGGACCGACTGCTGGTGGGCGAACTCGTCCAGGAGGAGGCAGCGGCACTTCGGGGTCGAATCCGCGCGTGCCCGCACTGCCAAGCACGACTCGACGAGCTTCGAGAAGAACAGCGCGCGTTCTCGGCTCGCCCGATTCCGATCCACCTCGGGCGACGCCGCTCGAGTACGGTCAGGGCTGCGGTTGCCCTGGTCGCAGCAGCCGCCGCCGCAGCCCTCTTCGTCCAACTTCCCGTGACGGACGACGGGGTGATTCGAACGAAGGGCGGCGCGTGGGCTGGGTACACCGTGGTTGCTCCGGACGGTGCTGTACGTGGCGACCAAGACAGCGGCCTCGCGTATCCAGGTGATGAACTCCAGTGGAACGTGCACATCGACGAACCTCGCTACGCCGCAGTCCTGAGCCGCGACCCCACGGGCAACGTGAGTGTCTATTTCCCGGACTCGAACGTGGCAGCGCTCGTTTCCCCGCGTGATGGGCGAACCCAAACGCTTCGGCTCGCGGCGCGACTCGATGGCCTTCTTGGAGAAGAAGATCTCTTCATTCTCTTGTGTGAAACCCCCGTGCAGCTAGCACCGCTGCTGGCGGAGCTTCGAGACAACACCGAGAGCTTCCCCGCGGAGTGCACCGTGTCCGAACACATCCTGCTCAAGAAAGCATCGCCGTAGTGCGTGGGCTCTGCTTCATCGTGGTGGTCACGATCATCGCAACGTCGTCAAGGGCGCGTGCCGAAGAGCGCTATGCGGTCGTGATCGGGAACAACCGAGGAGAATCCGGCGAGCTTCCTCTGAGATACGCGGAGGCGGACGCCGAGAAGGTGGCGAGCGTCTTCTTGGACGTGGGCGGCGTGGCGGGAGAGAACCTAGCCCTCCTCAGGGGAGCAACCGCCGACGAAGTGAGACAAGCGCTGATCATCGTCAACGAGCGAATTCGTAGTCAGGACCCGGAGAACACCTCGCTGATCGTCTACTACTCGGGGCACGCCGACGCGGAGGCCCTGCACCTTGGAAACTCAACGCTGACCGTCGAGGAGCTGCGGGGGCTCGTCCAAGGATCGTCGGCGGCATTTCGGCTCCTCTTGGTGGACGCATGCCGTTCGGGAGGGTTCACACAGGTGAAGGGAGCGACCAAGGTGCCGCCGAGCATGGTGCTGTTCAAGGACCAGGTCGTGGGGGAAGGGATGGCGTACCTCAGCGCCACCGCAGCCAACGAAGACGCCCAAGAATCGGAAGAGATCCGCGGTTCCTTCTTCACGCACTACCTCGTGTCCGGGCTGCTCGGTGCGGCGGACGA
>JBATTM010000187.1:0-3594 GCA_049670545.1 Polyangiales bacterium | reverse complement strand
GAGTACTACGTCGACGGCCGCACCGTCCGCATTGGAACCGACCTCAACGGAGACGGCAAAGTCGACCGCTGGGACCGCGACGAAGAAAAGCTCCGCAACTCCGCCCTTGCCGAACAAAAGTCCGCCGAGGACTCCGCCAGCCAGTAGGCAGAAAAGGGGACAGTCCCCTTTTTCTTAACCCCTGCTAAAAGGGGACTGTCCCCTTTTATGGAACGGTTGCAGAAAGTGTTGGCGCGGGCGGGTGTGGCGTCGCGGCGTGCGTCGGAGGATTTGATCGTGGCGGGGCGCGTTCGGGTGAATGGACGCGTCGTGACGGTGCTGGGGACGAAGGTTGATGCGCACAAAGACCGGGTCGAGGTCGATGGGCGGCGCATCGTGGCGGAGAAGCCGGTCTACTACCTCTTTCACAAGCCGCGGGAGATGGTGACGACGCTCGATGATCCGCAGGGGCGGGCGACGCTTGGTGACGTATTTCGCCGGACGCCCGAGCGCGTGGTGCCAGTCGGGCGTCTCGACTACCACACCAGCGGCGCACTTCTGGTCACCAACGATGGCGACATGGTCGACGCGTTGCTTCGCCCGAAGTCGTCGGTGCCCAAGGTGTACGCCGTGAAATTTCAGGGGCACCTCGATGTCCCGGAGCTCGATGGCCTTCGCAACGGGGTCACCCTCGACGATGGTTACAAGACGAAGCCGGCCGAGCTCTTCGTGCTTCGTGAGGAGCGCAATCATACGTGGGTGCAGATCACGTTGACCGAGGGCAAGAACCGGCAGATTCACCGGATGGGTGATGCGATCGGTCGCCGCGTCATGCGCCTCGCGCGGCAGTCGTTTGCGGGCCTCAGCACCGACAACCTCCGCCCGGGCGAGTACCGAGAGCTCACGCGGGACGAACTGAATCAGCTGAAGAAGAAGTTTTTGAATCCGTATCGGCGCGCGCAGTCGGACCCGTGAACCCCTCGATGGACGGTGAACGTGAGCTCGCGCGGTGCGTCGTTACCGGGCGATGGGGCGTTCGAGGCAGACCGTGTAGTAGAACTTGCTTCTCGAGGTGCTCGTGTACTCGGAGACGTAGGCGAGGCGCCATCCCTCTTTCGTGAGCTCGTTGATTTGCGACGTGAACTTCGTGTTCTCTTTGTCGCCGTAGCGATAGCAAGTCGTCTCGATGGGAACGTCGCCGTCGTAGTTGACCCGCATGGCACTCGTGTAACCGGGATAGCCACAGCCTAGTGCGAGAAGCGAAAGCAGCATGAATGGGATCAGTAGTCGCATGGGATTCACCTTTCTGGTCGGGTCGCCGTGATGGCGTAGACGCTCCCGTGGGTGGTTGGTAGCAATCCAACGCCGAGACACCAAGAAGTTTCTGGGCTCAACCGCCCGCTGTGCTGTCCGTGTGGCCGCGGAGGCGCCAAAGAAGCGTAAACGCGCTTGGCACGACGAACAGGGTGAGTACGGTGGACAGCAATAGGCCGCCGAGGACGATGGCGCCGACGCCGCGGTAGAGTTCGGAGCCGGATCCCGAGAAGACCACCATCGGCAGGAGACCGGCGAGCGAGGTTGCGGTGGTCATGAAGATCGGGCGAACGCGGGCTTCGACCGCTTGCGGGACGGCGTCGCGAAGGGTCGCGCCAGCGCGAAGGCGGGAGATGGACCCGTCGACGACGAGGATGGCGTTGTTGACGACGACGCCGATCAAGATGAGAAAGCCGAGCGCGGTCATCAGGTCGAGCGGTTGTTTGCCGAGGACCGCGTTGACCAACCAAAGCCCGCCTGCGCCTCCGGCTGCGGCGAGTGGCACGCTGACGAGCACCGCGAGGGGTGAGATGAAGTCTTCGAAGAGGGCCGCGATCAGCAGGAAGCAGATGATGAGGGCGAGGAGCAGAATGCCGCCGAACTGTTCTTGCGCGACCTCGAGTTTGCCTGCGGCGCCACTGAGCCCGAACTCGACGCCGGGGGGGACCGCGCCCGATTCTTCGAGGCCCGGGATGACGGTGTTGCGGATGATGTCGATGGCGCGTTCGAGGGGGAGGTCTTCGGGCGGCGACACGTTGAGGGTGATGGCACGGCGACGCTCGAGGTGGCGGATGACGGACGGGCCGAGTTCTTCTTCGATGTCGGCGAGGGCCCCGAGCGGGACCGTGCGCCCGGCGGGTGTGGCGACGGGGGCGGACAGCAACGCGGGGGCGTCCGGAAGCATTTGATTCTCGGCGTTGATCGCGCGAAGTACGACGTCGAGCTTCGGTTCTCCTTGTGGCGTGTATTCTCCGATGATCGCGCCGTCGACGAGCGAATCAACGACGAGGCCGAGCTCCGAGCCTGCCATTTGAAGACGTGCGGCGTCGCGACGCTTCGGGATCACCAGGAGCTCGGGCGCGCCTGGGTCGAGGCTCGGGACCGGACGGATCTGTGCGCCGGGGAGGGCGCCTTGAAGCGCGCCGTAGAGCTTCAGACCGACGGCGCTCATCGTCTGGAGGTCAGAACCCTTGATGTCGATCTCGACCACGCGCCCGCCTCCGAGGCTCCGGCCGAAGAGCGATGCCTGCGTTGCGAACGAAATCATGCCGGGGATCTTCGCTTGGACGCGGCGTACGAGACTCAGCATGCGGCCCACGTCTTTGTCGTGTTCGGCGACCGCGCCTGCGAACACGCGGTCGGGGCTGCCCACGAAAAAGGCACGCCGGATGTGTGGCTCACCGTCGACCTCGCCGTCGGTGTAGCGGCTCATCTCGCCTTGGAGGCGGTTGCCGGTTTCCTCGAGTTCTTCGATCGAGTAGCCAGGCGGCGGCACCAAGATGCCGAATACGAGATTTCGGTTGCCGGTCGGGAGGTACTCCATCGGCGGGAGCAGCAGCCAGGCTAGCGTGAGTGAACCGACGATGGCCACGATGAGCACGGTGAGCGAGCGTCGGGTCGACGCGCAGAGCCACCGGACTTTCTCCGTGACCGAGCTTCGAAAGCGGACGCCGAAGCTGGTGAGGCCGCCGATGTCGAGGGTCTTGCCGCGGGAAAGGAGCCGCGCGGCGAGGCTTGGGATCACCAGCACCGAGACGACGAGTGAGATCGAGACGGCGAGTGCGATGGCGACCGCGACGTCGCGCAGGAGCTCCCCCACCTCGCCCTGCCAGAGCACGATCGGAATGAAGACAGCAACCGTGGTGGCGGTGGATGCGATCAGGGCGCCCCAGACCTCGCGGATCCCGCGGTAGGCGGCGATCTTCGTGTCCGGGGCGCGGTTGCGCCACGTGTCGATGCTTTCGAGTGCGACGATCGAGTTGTCGACCACCATCCCGATCGCGAACGTGATCCCCGCGAGGGAGACCACGTTGATGGTACGGCCGAGTGCCTGCATGCCGAGCGCAGTCGCGAACGCGCAGACCGGAATCGCGATGCTGACCACGGCTGACGCTCCGAACGTCCGGAGGAACAGGAACAAGACGATGACGGCGAGCAGCGCGCCAAGGAGCAGGTTTTGTTGCACCAGATCGAGGGCGCCTTCGATGTACTCGACTTGGTCGGCGAGGATCTCGATCTGGAGCCCCTCGCGGTCGAAGTGCTCCCGCTGGAGGCGCTCGATGACATCGTGGATCTCGCGCG
>JBATTM010000186.1:0-3071 GCA_049670545.1 Polyangiales bacterium | reverse complement strand
GGCTTGCGTTCCGAAGCGACGGTCTGGCAGCGTCGGTGGAGCACGGACCCAACACCGACGACGAGGTGAACGCGTTGCTTCCGGGCAACTTTGGTTGGGACCCGGGACCTGGCTACGACGAGGGCGTCCCGATGACCGATCTCTCGAAGTACCCCCATGCGATCGAAGCCATTTGGTCGAGTGGTTCGCCCACGATCGCGCCCTCGGGCGCAGACTTCCTCAGGGGCTCCCAGTGGGGCGGCCGCAACGGATACCTAGCGGTGGCCACGTTGAAGGCGAGTCATCTTCGTCTGTTCCTACTCACCGCGGATGACATGTACTTCGGTCACGTCGAGCGCATCTCGAATCGTGGTCGCTTGCGCGCGCCGCGACAGGGGCCCGACGGGAATCTCTATGTCACGACCGACGGCGGAAGCGGTGGAGGCGAGGTGCTGCGCGTCGAGCCTTCGGCTCCGCCTAACTGATCGAGCGGCCTGTCGGACCGTCACGCTCGATCGTCTTGCAATCCGGCAAACGGACCGTGTGAAACGGCTGACCGCGTCCGCGATTTTCCGTCATGCCTCCGCGGCGTAGATGTCCATCACGTCTTGGAGGAGGTTCACGGCGTCCGATTGATTCCTCTGAAACGCGTTTCGGCCCATGATCGAGCCGTATCCACCGCCCTTGGCGATTTCACGGACATCGGCGAGGAGGTCGTCGACCCCCTTGGTTGCGCCGCCGGAGAAGATCACGATTCGGCGGCCGTTGAAGCACGACTTGACCACGTGCTCGATCCGCTCTGAAAGTGTCCCGATCGGGATATTCTCGTAGCTCTTCTTCGCCGCGTCCTGAAAGACCACCTCGCTCGGTGCCTTGACTTTGACGATGTGCGCGCCGAGCTGACAGGCGATCTGCGCGGCGTAGGCAATGACGTCGATGGCCGTCTCGCCGTCCTTTGTCATGTTGCCCCGGGCGTACGACCAGACGATGGTCGGAAGTCCGACGGCGCGCGCATCGTTGATGAGGTCGCGCAGGTCTTGGTACATCTGGTTTCGCTGGCCGCTGCCAGGGTAGATCGTGTACCCGATCGCGCTGCAGCCGAGACGCAGCGCGTCGTCCACAGCCGACGTGAGGGCAGAGCATGGAGCCTCGGGCCCGCCAAGGGAGTCGCTGTTGTTGACCTTCAAGATCAGCGGCAGCGCACCAGCATACTTCTGCGCGACAGCCTCGATGAACCCCAGTGGAGCCGCGTATCCGCTGCACCCCGACTCCGTCGCGAGCTGTGGATGGTAGAAGGGATCGTAGCCGGGCGGGTTTGGGGCGAAAGAACGTGCGGGGCCGTGCTCGAACCCCTGATCCACGGGAAGAATGACGATCTTCCCCGTTCCCGCGAGCCTCCCGTGATTCAGGATACGCCGGAGGTTGCCGATGACGCCGGGACTTTCACCGGCGTAGTTGCTCAGGATCGTTTCGACGCGCTCAGTCATTCGCCCAGCCTCCGTTTCTTTCGACAAGAACCTAGCGCGGTCGCTGTCGACATACCAGTCGCGGTCCGAACGGCCTGCAGCGATGACGGCGGAATCGAACAGATGTCCGATCAGCGCCTCGACACGAAGGATGTCGTTGGAGATGCGTAGCTGAGTTCAGACGGCTACGGGTGATTCACTAGGGAATAGAGCCGGCGTATCGAGTGCGATTTGCAACACACGCGTCGCCGCGCCAAGAGCGATGCCCCATTCGCCCAGTCCCGTCGTAGTGATCTCCGTCTCACGGATTGACCGCGGCAATGAGAGTTCGCGGATCGTCTTCCGCACTCCGTCGAGAAGCAGGTCGCCCGCTCGTGCGATCTGACCCCCGACGATCACCGCCGTCGGGTTGAGAAGGTTGAGCATGTTGGCAATGCCCACGCCGAGCCGATCTCCGGCGTCACGCACCACATCGGCCAACACCGAATCGCCACGGAGCGCCGCGCCGACCAATTCGTCGATGCTTCCAGGTGGCGAGCGGTCTGATCCCCTCGAGCGCAGGAGCTCATGTGTACGTTCGAGAAGGGCGGGTGTGCCGACGAAGGTCGTGAGGCATCCTCTCAGCCCGCAGCTGCATCGCGGCCCGTTCGGGTCGATCGAGGTGTGGCCAATTTCGCCCGCGATGCCCCCGCTCCCGTGAAAGATGCGACCGTTGATAATCAGACCGGCACCAACGTCTGTCGCGACTTTGATGAACGCGAGATCTCGGCGGGACGACTTGGCGCCCCACCAGAGCTCGGCCAACGCACCGAGGTTGGCGTCGTTGTCGACCACCACGGGCCTGTGGAAGCTGTTCTCCAGATGAGTGGCGATATTGTAGCCCTCCCACTTCGGCATGACGAGCGACAACAACTCGCCAGGGCGTGCCCTGTCCACGGGGCTCGGAACGGCGACGCCGATTGCTACCACTTGCGAGGGTTGGATACTATTTTCACTGAGTACGGAACGAATCCCCGACTTCATCTGCGCTAGCGTGATCGCGGGCTCATCGCGCACGGGCGCAGGCTCGGACCACGACGCCTTCGCGTCGCAGCGCAGGTCTGTCAGGACGCCCGACATATGAGAGGCGCTAAGCTCGATCCCCAGAATGAAGCAAGCTTGGTCTTTGAACTCCAGCATGATCGGGCGGCGTCCACCGTTGGAAACTCCAACGCGCGTCTCTTCCACTAGCCCTGTGTCTAGCAAGTCGCTAACAATGGCCGATACGGTCGAGCGACTCAGACTGGTGCGCCTGGCCAGTTCCGCGCGCGAGATCTCTCGCTCCTTCCAGAGCATGTTCAGGATCAGGCGGCTGTGCTGTGCCCGGATCGCGGAGGCATCGAGCACGTCGCAGGTGGTTTCAATAAGCGTTCCCATGTGGCGACCTGTGGGCGGCTGCGGCTAGGCACGCTGCGGACACGCATGACCGACCCATCGGTGTCCTTCGCTACGGGGCCTACTTCGTCATCGTCGTTGTTCGATGTTGCGAGCCATCAGCTTGTCTGCCGTCCCGCACACTTTGTTTTCCCATCGAACCAAGTACGCCGACGTCGATCGGATGTCAAGACTGACCGAAACGTCTGCAGC
>JBATTM010000185.1:0-10110 GCA_049670545.1 Polyangiales bacterium | reverse complement strand
CAACACGACCAAGCCTGCGACCCTGGAGACCGGCTTGGTCGTCAACGTGCCGCTATTCGTGAACGCAGGCGACAAGCTCAAGGTCGACACGCGTACGGGCGCCTACGTAGAGCGCGTCAAGAGCTGAGGCTCGGCGTGAGCAACCGCACCGACACGAGTGTCGTCGGCGTGTTGGAGTCCCGCGCGGCATTGTTGCGGGAGATCCGTCGGTTCTTCGAGGCGAGAGACTTCATCGAAGTGGACACGCCGGCAATCGTGCCCTCGCCGGGCCTGGACGTGCACCTTTCTGCTTTCGAGGTCTGCGACCCCGAGGGGAGAACGGTTGGGTGGCTCGCAACGAGCCCCGAGTACCAGATGAAGCGCCTTCTGAGCGCGGGCGCGACACGGATCTTCCAGCTTGGCAAGAGCTTTCGCGCCGACGAACAGGGCCGTCTCCACGAACGCGAGTTCACGATGCTCGAATGGTATCGCGCACACGCAACCGCCGAAGATGTCATGCAAGACACCGAAGCACTGGCCACCCATCTTACACCCCTCGCAAAAGGGGACAGTCCCCTTTTACGAGGGGTTAACGAGAGGTGGGAGCGGGAGACGGTGGAGAGCGTGGTACGGAGGTATGCGGGGTTGGATGCGGAGGTGCTTGCCGTCGATGAGGAGGCGTTCTTTCGTGTGTGGGTTGAGAAGGTGCAGCCGCGACTTGGGGAAGACGCGCCGACGTTCGTGACGAACTGGCCGGCCTCGATGGCTTCGTTGGCCCGGATCAATGACGACGGAACGGCGGATCGCTTCGAAGCGTTCTACCGAGGCATCGAACTGTGCAACGGATTCGGAGAGCTCACCGACGCAACGGAACAAAGGCGTCGATTCGAATCCGACCGGTTGGCGAGGCACCGGGCAGGGAAGTCGGTGTATCCCATCGACGAGCGTTTCCTCGAAGCGCTCGAGGGGGGGATGCCCGAGAGCGGCGGAAACGCGCTGGGAGTCGATCGCCTCCTCATGTTGCTCGAAGGCCTGGACTCGATTCAGGCAGTGATGCCCTTCCCCGCGGACCGGCTCTAGGAGTCGCCCGGGTCGCTACGCCTCTCGTTCGGCGCGCTTCGCCCGTTCCCACAAGACGTCGAGGTCGGCTTCTGAGTACTCGCGGAGTGTCTTGCCTTCACGTTGAGCGGCGAGTTCGCAATGCCTGAACCTGTCGGAGAATCGATTCAGGGCCTTTCGAAGGGACGCCTCTGGATCGAGCCCTTGCTTACGCCCATACGTCGCAAGTGCGAACAGCAGGTCGCCGAACTCGTGTTCGAGTGCGTCCTTATCGCCGGCGGCTGCTGCCTCGTCGAGTTCGGCAAGCTCCTCGTCGATCTTGTCTCGCGGGCCGCCCGCGTCGGGCCAGTCATAGCCGACCGCACTCGCCTTCTCGCCGACGCGAACCGCGCGGAGCAGACTGGGCAACGCAACAGGCACGCCCGTGAGCGCCCCGCGTTCCGCCTTCTCCTTGGCCTTGATCGCTTCCCAACTCTCGATCGCGCCCGCGGCGTCGGTTACGTCGTCGTCCCCAAACACCCAAGGGTGGCGACGAACGAGCTTCTCGGAGATCGCCTCAACAACACCGTCGATGTCGAACCAACCCTTGCGATCCGTGAGCGCTGCTTGAAAGACGACCTGAAGCAAGAGGTCGCCGAGCTCTTCGCGAAGCATTTCAGGCTGGCCCTGATCGATCGCATCAACGACCTCGTGGGCCTCTTCGAGGACATACTGTCGAAGCGATTCGAGGGTCTGCTCTCGGTCCCACGGACAGCCATTCGGGCTCAAAAGGGTTTGCATCAACTCGACGAGGCGCGGCAGGGAGTGTCCGGGTTCGTTCACGCTCCGGCCTTAGCACAATCCCCCAGCGGCGCCGCGCATTCGTTGGGGTTGACGAAGCGTGGGCGCAGGCGTCATGGTCGAACCCGGATGGCGTATGCGAAGAGCGCGATCAGCTCCCAGCAAATCATCGACGCGGCGATTCGAGTCCTCGCGCGACAGGGCTACGCACGCACGAGCCTGCTCGAAATCGCGAAAGAGGCAGGGATGAGCAAGGGCGCTCTCCACTACCACTACCCGACCAAGGAGGCGCTGATCCACGCCGTTCTCGAGGAAGCCTGCAACGTGGTGCAAACGCGCACCCTCAATGCGTGGTCACCGAGTGACAACCCTTTCGAAGCGCTTCGCGGTTCTCTCGAAGAGCTCTGGGCGACACGCGCGGAGCGCACCGACGAGGCCTTGGTGGTGGCCGACCTGTTGGCGCTCAGCCTGTACGACGAGTCTCTTCGCCCGAAACTTGCTGAGTTCTACGCACTCGGGGCCACCCAGATTCGCGCCTATCTCGAGAGCAACATGCTCTCCCTTGGCCTCGAGTCGCGTATCCCCCTCGACATCCTTCCTCGAGTCGTGATGGGGATGCTCGATGGCTTGGTCATGCAGGCGTTCGTCGATCCCGAAGCACTGTCTCCCGATGAGGTGGTGGGCGCGATTCAAACGATCGCAGTGTCGATTTTCGCGCCAGGTACCAAAGCGTCATGAGCAGCCTCGACGCCGTTCGCGCCCAGCAGGGCGCGATCGACTCTCTCAAGCAGGCAGTGAGTCGGGGTCGAATTGCATCGGCATATCTGTTCGACGGCCCGAGCGGCGTCGGAAAGGAACTCGCGGCGACATCTTTTGCAGCCGACGTGGTCTCTGCCGGCAACCCGCACATCCTGGATCGCATACAGGCTGGCGCCCATCCCGACGTCCGTGTGTTCCGACCGCGCGACGAGGGCAAACGCAACATTCAAGTGGACGTGCTCCGAAACGAGATTCTCCCACTTGCCCAATTCGCTCCGTTCGAGGCCGACGCCACCTTCTTCATCTTTCCTGAAGCCGACGTGTCGTTCCCGGAGTTTCAGGCCGAAGCGGCGAACGCATTGCTAAAGACACTCGAAGAGCCGCGTCCAGGCGTGCACTTCATACTCACCTCCGAGCGACCCGACTCCCTGCTGGCCACGATCCGCTCCCGATGCCAGCGCGTCCGGTTCGGTCGGCTACCCGCGGCCGTGCTGAGAGAGATCTTGTCCACCGAGGGCGTTCCAGATGACGCATCGGCGGCGGCGATCGGACTGAGCGCCGGTCGCGCGGACGTCGCACTCGATCTCGCACGCGACGGCGCCGTCCAGGAACTCACGGATTTCGTGTTCTCGCTCGACACGGCCGTCGACGCAGGCGGCCCCGGAACCTTGGTCGACTTCGCCGAACAGCTTGGACGCCGCGACGATCTCGAGCTGGCCCTCGTCGCGATGCAGAATCTCTATCGTGACGTCGCGACCACAGCGCTCGACAGCGACGCCACCGAGCTCGCATTCCCAGATCGGAGAGACCATCTCCGCGAGCGCGCCTCATCGATTGGGGTCAACGCGGCGGCCACGCGCGTCTCCCGAATCCATCAATGCATCGACGCCATGCGGCAAAACGCCAACCGACAGGTCGCGCTCGACGCACTGCTGTTCGGGCTTCGAGGCCTTCGGTAGTGCCCTGACAGCTGGCACCTCCCTCGATATTGGCTAGTCTCGGGCGCAAAATGGCCCGTCCATACTACGTCACGACACCGATCTACTACGTCAACGACCGGCCCCATATTGGGCACGCCTACTCCACGGTCGCGGCGGACGTGGTGTCCCGGTACCAACGCCTTCGTGGTCGTCCGACGTATTTCCTAACCGGCCTCGACGAACACGGTCTCAAGATCGAGCGCCGGGCGACGGAACAGGGTCAAGAGCCCCAGACCTTCGTCGACAAGATGGCCGCCCCGTTTCGAGAGGCGTGGGAGCAGCTCGACTGCGCTCACGATGGATTCATTCGGACCACCTCCCAGGAGCACCGAGCCAGCGTTCAGACACTCTGGAAGAAGATGGAGGCCACGGGAGACATCTACCTCGACGACTACGAAGATTGGTACTGCGTCGGGTGCGAGTCGTTCAAGACGGAGAAGGAGCTTCTCGATGGCAACCTCTGCCCGATCCACAAGAAGGCCGTCGAGCGAATCAAAGAGCGAAGTTACTTCTTTCGGCTCAGCAAGTACACGCAGCCGCTCCTCGAGTTCTTCGAAGCGAACCCGGGGTTCGTTCGACCCGAGGCGCGTTTCAACGAAGTAAGATCGTTCGTTCGAGAAGGGCTCCGCGACCTCTCCATCTCTCGCACCAGCTTCCGTTGGGGCGTTCCGGTTCCCGGTGACGACGACCACGTCGTGTACGTATGGCTCGATGCGCTCGACAACTACATCAGTGCGCTCGGCGGGCCGGCGCCCGATGGCACGGCGCCACTCTATGATCGGTTTTGGTCGTCTGCAGAAACGATCACGCACATCGTCGGCAAAGACATTCTACGGTTTCACGCCATCTACTGGCCGGCATTCCTATTGAGCGCGGGGCTCCGGGTCCCGACGCAAGTCTGGGCCCATGGCTGGCTGACGGTCAACGGAGAGAAGATGTCGAAGTCACTCGGCAACTTCCTACCGCCAGGACCGTTGGTGGAGGAGTTCGGGCCCGATGTGCTTCGGTACTACTTCATGCGCGAAGTCGGGTTCGGACAAGACGGTGACTTCAGCCACCAGAACCTCCTGAATCGATACAACGGCGAGCTAGCGAACGGTCTTGGGAACCTGATGAACCGGATCGTCGCGAGCATCGTCAAGAAGAACTTCGACGGCCGCGTGCCGGAAGCCGACACGAAATCGCTGACCGACACGGATCGCGCACTGATCGCGAAGGCAGAGAGCACTGCCGCCACGGCCGCGTCGCATCTCGAGGCGCTCGCATTCCATCGCGCACTCGACACACTCTGGGAGTTGGTCGCTGCGGCCAACAAGTACGTCGACTCGACCCAGCCGTGGCAACTCGCAAAGCAGGGCGACACGAAGCGACTTGGCGAGGTTTGCTACACGGTGCTCGAAACGTTGCGTTGGCTTTCCCTGATGCTGTTCCCGGTGATGCCCAACAAGTGCAACGCACTTCGCGCGCAGCTCGGGCTCGCGCCTGTCATGCCAACAGAGGACGCCGACCTCTGGCCTAGCGCATGGGGTGGCCTCGCTTCAGGAACCGAGACACGAGCGGTCGCCCCACTCTTTCCTCGTTTCGATGCGCAGCAGGAGCGTGAGATCCTCGCGCGTCTCGGCGTCGGAGCGGCTCCGACCGCCCCCAGCCATCAAGAGGAAGTCGCCATGACGGACGCGGAAGACGACCCATTCATCGAGTTCGACGACTTCACGAAGGTCGACCTTCGCGTGGGGCTCGTGCTCGAAGCCGAGAAGGTGCCCAAGAGCAAGAAGCTGTTGCGTCTTCAGATCGATCTCGGCGAAACGCATCCGCGACAGGTGCTTGCCGGGATCTCGGAGCACTACGAGCCCGCTGATCTCGTCGGGAAACGCGTCGTGGTCGTCGCAAACCTGAAACCGCGCAAACTGATGGGACACGAGTCGCAGGGGATGGTGCTCGCCGCGAGTGACGAAGACGGCCTCTCCGTCCTCGAAGTCGGAAAAGAACTTCGGCCCGGGTCCCGCGCGAAGTGATTCCGCCGCTCGCACCCACGTTCGACGCAGCGTTGCGGGATGTCGCCGCTGACGCTCCACGATTCCGGATCGCGGCCGCGCATCGGCTCGCCGACCCTCCGGACGACCGGCGACAAGAGGCGACCAGCGGCCTCCAGACTCTCGCGCAAGACGCGGTTGGCGCCGTGCGCGAGGCTGCCCTTGAATCGATTGGCGAACTCGGGGCGTCTGAGGCCCTATCGATCGCTGTGTCTGCTTTCGACGATCCCGATCGCAGTGCACGCCAAGCGGCAGTCCTCGCCGCGGGGCGGATCGCACCTGATCGAAGTCGCGACGCCATCGAGGCGTTGCTCGACGACGATCGACCGGAGATGCGGTTTTCGGCCGTGTGGACCCTCACCCGGATCGGGGCCGCCGCCCCCGTGCGGATCGCGTCGCGCCTCGAGGATGAGGACGAAGAAGTCAGGCTTCTCGTGATCGAGTGTCTCGCCGAGTTGAACGCCACGGATCACGTCGAGGGCGTGGCCGCCCGCCTCGACGATCGGTCGAGCCGCGTGCGCTTCGCAGCCGCGCGCGCCCTCGCGACCCTCGGGGATGACCGTGGCCTGGCGGTGCTCGAAGCAGGACTACGCGACAACGCCCTGGCGTTCGACGCGGCCGTCGCGCTCGGCGATCTACGCAATCAGGGGTCGCGGCCAGTGCTCACGACGATGGCGCAGCGGCGTCTGCGATCACCGATCCTGCGTGCAGCGGCCGCACGCGGGTTGGTGATGCTTGGCGATCCACTAGGAACGGAGATCATTCGGAAGATCCTCCGAAGCTGGCGGATCGAGGCGCGACAGTACGCTGTCGAGCTCGTCGGCGAGTTGCAGCTCACGCAGCTGTTGCCCGACTTGGCGCGTGCCTTGCGACGCAGCCCTGAAGTCGCACGTCCCGTCTACGAGTCTACCCTCGAGAGATTGGCTGAGACGAGTCGCGACGCCAAAGCGCTGCTTGCTTCGTTGCGCGAGGCGGATCACGCTCCCTAGCGTCTACATGTTGTTCGACACCCACTGCCACCTCGACGACCCTCGCCTCCACGAAATGCTGGATGACGTCCTGCGCCGTGCGGGCGACGCCGGCGTCACGAGAATGACGACCATCGGTTGCGCGAATGATATCGGATCGGTGCGATCCGCAGTCGACCTCGCCCACCAGCACCCGGGCCGCATCACAGCCACGGTCGGAGTACACCCGCACGACGCCAAGCACATGACCGCGGGCCTTCACGAAGCGCTCGTCGAGGCTGGCGCCGACGACTCTGTCGTCGCCATCGGCGAGACCGGACTCGACTTTCACTATGATCACTCGCCGCACGCGGATCAGGAGCGAGCCTTTCGCGATCAGATCGCGATCGCGCGCGCGCTCAAGAAGCCGCTCGTCATTCATACCCGTGAAGCGCCCGGCGACACGTTGCGCATCTTGCGCGAGGAATCTGCCAAAGACGTGGGCGGAATCATCCACTGCTTCAGCGAAGACGCTGCGTTCGCGGCGAACGCGCTCGATCTCGGCTTCGTGTCCTCCTTCAGCGGGATCGTCACCTTCAAGAAGGCGGTGGAGGTCCAGGAGGCCGCACGCCGCCAGCCTCAGGACGCGATCCTCATCGAAACCGACGCCCCCTATCTCGCGCCGATTCCGAAACGAGGAAAACTCAATGAACCCGCATATGTAGCGCACACCGCCCATCGGATCGCCGAGCTCCGCGGCGACGACCCGGAGCGACTCGCCGAGCAAACCTTCCACAACGCACTGCGTGTGTTCGGAATGACCCATTAGCAGTGGAAGTCGGGACCTTCCGAGGTCCGCCTTGACTCCCCACAACCCCTCACTCTCTTTGCGGCCCTTTTTCGGGGGAGTAGACCTGTGAACACGAATCCCGGCCTCATCGGCACCAAGCTCGGCAACACCCAACTCTTCCTGGACGACGGGGAGGTTCGACGCGTCACCGCGATCAAGGCGGGCCCATGCGTCGTCGTGGGCAAGCGAACCCACGACACCGACGGGTACTCGGCACTCCAGCTGGGTTTCGGCACCCGACGCGAGAAGCTGGTTCCGAAGCCGGAAGCAGGGGCCCTCAAGAAGGTCGGAATCGACCCGGTCCGCGTGATCCGCGAGTTTCGGATGGCACCCGAATTGGTCGAGCGATTCGAGGTCGGCCAGAAGCTTGGCCCCGCGGACCTGTTCCAAGAGGGTCAGTTCGTCGACGTCTCGGCAACGAGCAAGGGACGCGGATTCACCGGCGTCATGAAGCGGCACAATTTCGCTGGCGCGGGCACAGTCGGACACGGTACGCACGAAGCCAAGCGCCATGGCGGCTCGATCGGGCAGAACATGACTCCGGGCCGAACTCGACGCGGTCAGAAAATGGCGGGGCAGCACGGCAACAAGAAGGCGACGATCCTCAATCTTCGCGTCGCGCGCGTGCTTGCGGAAGAGAACATCGTGTTGGTCGAAGGCGGCGTTCCCGGTCCGCGCAACGGTGTCGTGACCGTCAAAGGCGCCACCAAGAAGGCTCCCGTCGCCCTTCCGGATCCGCCCGCCAAAGAAGCACCGGCCGAAGAGGCCACCACCGACGAGGGATAACTGGCTCCCCGCCGGCACCAGGATCGCTACGGTCGCCGCGCACGGCGAGAGGGCTATCCGGCAAGGTCGGTGTACAAGCTCGAAGAGATCGACCGACGGGTCGGTCTATTCAAGAAAGGCCAACAGGTGCTCGACCTCGGCGCGAGCCCGGGCTCGTGGACGTTGTTCGCTGCGGACCGTGTAGGACCCTCGGGGGGCGTGCTGGCCATCGACCTCCACGATCCCGACATCGAACTGCCATCGCATGCGGAGTTCCGCGTGGCAGACGCCTTCGCGGTCGAGCCCGACACGCTCGGCGGGCCGTTCGATCTCGTGATCAGCGACATGGCCCCCAAGACCAGCGGGCAGCGGCACGCCGATCAGTTTCGAAGCTTCGAGCTCTACATGCGCGCGCTCGGCCTGGCGACCCAGGTATTGCGACCCGGTGGGAACTTCGTCGGTAAGATCTTTCAGGGCCAAGAGTTTGATGAAGCCCGCGGGGCGACCCGCGAGGCGTTCGCCAAGTGCCGCATCATAAGACCCGATGCGACACGCGATGAGAGCTACGAGGTCTTCCTGCTCGGACTTGGGCGGCAAGACCGACCGAGCCGTTCATGAGATACGCTCTAGCGTGAGATGGCGCGAAGCTGGGCTTTCGCGCGTTCCGCCAATGGACCGTCCGGGTCGAGCGTGACGACGCGCGAGAGGTGACGACGCGCCTCGTCACGAAACCCCTGCTTCGCCAACATCGTTCCGAGCGCGTACTGAAGCGCCGGGTCCGCGGGTTCCTGACCGACGGCGCGACGCATGACGCTCTCGGCCGCTGGGAGATCGCCGTTTGCAAAGAGGGCGAGAGCAAGCTCCGCCAGAAGCCCGGTCGGGGGCGGATCAGGCGCGTGGGCGAGAGCCGCATGAAGGACTTCGACGGCCGCACTGGAGTCTCCGGCTCGGCGAAGCGCATTGCCCACTGCCACGCTGAGGAGAACGTCTCCCTCCACGCGCGGAATCGCCTCCCGCAGTTGGGTCTTCGCCTCATCCGCTCGCCCCTCGTCTAGATAGAGCATGGCCAAATTGATTCGAGGTACGGGATCGCCCTTCAGCACATCGATCGCGGCAAGGTACTGCTCCTCGGCCGCGGCCCCATCGCCAAGGTCTTCATAGGCGAGCGCCAGATTGAATCGAGCGGGCCCCAACACCGGATCGAGATCGACGGCTCGTTCGAGCATCGTCACCGCTTCGGAAAGATCCCCGCGCTCGCGCAAGAGGACCCCTAGGTTGTTGAACGCTTCCGCGAATCGGCCGTCGAGCTCGGTCGAACGGCGGTAGGCGCGCTCCGCCGCCGAGAGATCCCCCACCTCTTCGTAGACCAAGCCTAGATCCAACCATGCACGCGGGTCGTCAGGCTCGTCTTCAACTGCGTCTTCTAGGATCGCCCATGCCTCTTTGACTTGACCCTTGGCCAGCAATTGCTCGCCCTGCAACACCGCCGGGCTCGCCGCAGGCCGGCTTACTCGAGATACCGGTGCGGTTTCGATCGGGGTTGCGGTCGTTGTGCCGCAGCCCAAAGACAGGGCAGCAAGGGCGGCGACCCGACTCAGAAGCGTCATCGCGGTTGTCCCCCGGCCCCCATCAGGAAGTCTCGGCACGTGCGTGGAGAGCGAGAACCCGGTCGTAGAGAACCCGCTGCAGCCGCTTGAGGCGGTCGTAGTCTTGCACTTTCTTACCGTCGCGATCGCAGATGTAAAAGACATCTGCCACGCTCTGGCCTTCGGTGTTGACCTTGGAAACCGCGATGCTGAGGTCTAGCTCGTGCAGCGTCCGTGCGATCTCGTGCAGCAAGCCAGCTCGGTCGCGCGTGAAGACGTCGACGACGGTGTATTTCGCGGAAGCATTGTTGTCGACACTGATGTGCGTGGGAACGCTGGGCCCCGGCCGTATCGACCACGGGGGCGGTGTGC
>JBATTM010000184.1:0-3592 GCA_049670545.1 Polyangiales bacterium | reverse complement strand
CACTGGCACTGACACTGGCACTGGCACTGGCACTGGCACTGGCACTGACACTGTTCCCGTCCCCTCCGGGATTCCGTTTTCGATCCTCTTGGACAAGGCCGACCTGCCGGTCGGCGCGCTCCCTCCCGGCTGCGGGGCGCTCAAGCCCGGGGCACGGGCCTTTCGTGTCGTGGTGTCCATCGACGAACCGACGAGACTGAGAATGACCGCGCTCGATCTCGATGGGTTTACGCCTCGCGTCTTCTGGATCCGCAATGATTCGAGCGAGCCTCGCTGTGTGCGGAGGCGCAATCAGTCGCTCGAGGTGGCTGCACCCCCGGGTTTGTGGGATCTAGTTGTTGAGGTCCCGGAGCGGGCGGCCGAGGATGGACGTTTGCTCCTGCTGATCCACGAAAACCCACGGTAGGCATGACGGACCACGACACGCTTCGCGTTCACGAGATCTACGCGTCGATTCAGGGCGAGTCGACGTTTGCGGGGTTGCCGTGTGCGTTCGTGCGGCTCTCACGCTGCAACCTGCGTTGCCGTTGGTGCGATACGCCGCAAGCTTTCGTTGGCGGGGAGGAGATGTCGTGTGACGACATCCTTCGGAAGGCGCTCTCGTTTGGCACACCATTGGTGGAAGTCACGGGTGGCGAGCCCCTGCTTCAGGAGGGTGTGATTCCTTTGATGACAGCGCTATGCGACTCTGGGCGGACCGTCTTGCTCGAAACGAGTGGGGAGCGCGACATTGGTGCGGTCGATCCACGGGTCCACCGCATCGTGGACCTCAAGGCGCCCGGCAGTGGCGAATCGGCGCGGAACCGATGGGCCAACGTCGATCTGCTAACGACCCGAGATGAGGTGAAGTTCGTGCTTGCGGACCGTGCCGACTACGAGTGGGCCAAGGCCGTCATCGAGGAGCACGCGCTGGCCGCCCGCGTCAACGCCGTGCTGCTTGGTTGTGTGTGGGGCGAACTCGAGCCGAAGGACCTCGTCGCTTGGGTCCTCGAAGATGGGGTGCCGGCGCGCGTGCAGATCCAAGCCCACAAAGTGATTTGGGGTGGCGAGGCGGAGGGCGTGTGACGATGGCGCTAGACCCCGAATTCGTTGCCGACTGCCCGTACGGCCCCGAGGCCCTCGGCATCGATGAGATCGTCGAGATCGACAAGGCGGCGGGCATCGTACGCGCCCGCATGGCCACGCACCCGGATCTGCCGCTCACCCGCGATCAGCGCGCACACCCCGTTCGCCATCCGAGACACGTCAGCGGTGGGTTCATGGTCCATATGACCGGAATGCTTGGGGTCATGCACACCTACTACGTGCTTGGCCTTCGCCACGCCGACGGATGGATCGGATACGGCGGGCGCATCTATGACGCACGCTTCGCCGCGCTCGCGAAGATGGGGGCACCTCTCGATCTCGAATGCCGCGCGACCAAGGTGCGACAGTCCTCCGCGCGTGTGTTCGCGCGCTACGATTTTCGCTTTACGCAGGAAGACACGTTGATCTATCAGGGTGATCAGGCGGCGATGTTCATGCGTGTGATCGAACCATGACCGTACAGACTCAGAAGTTGACGGTCGCAACCCGCGGCCGAGGAACCGTCGAAGTCACGCACGAAGTGCAGCAGGTGGTCGCGGCATCCGGCGTTCGCGAAGGCCTGTGCACTGTGTTCGTCCATCACACGAGCGCCTCTCTCACCATCAACGAGAACGCCGACCCAGACGTCCAGCGCGACCTGGACGCCTTCTTCGCGCGACTCGTCCCCGACGGGGACAGCCTGTTCGTGCACACCGCGGAGGGCCCAGACGACATGCCCGCCCACATCCGCTCCGCCCTCACCCAGACTTCGCTCACCATCCCCATCACCGAAGGCCGCTGCGCCCTCGGCACCTGGCAAGGCATCTTCCTCTGGGAACACCGCCACCGCCCCCACCGCCGCACCCTTTCCATCACCCTCCTCACGTAGAGGGGACAGTCCCCTTTTACGAGGGGTTAAGGAGAGGTCGGGATTAACCCTTGGTTAAAGGGGACTGTCCCCTTTACGCGCGGGGTTGGGGTTGGGAGGGGGCGCCGTCTTCTGCGTACATTTGTTCGATGTCGTCGGCGAAGTGGTCGTGGACTTTGGCGCGTTTGACTTTGAGGGTGGGGGTGAGTTCGCCGTCTTCAATGCTGAGATTGCGGTGAAGGATGGTGAACTTCTTGATCTGTTCGACGCGGGCGAAGTGTTTGTTCATTTCGTCGACGTGTGCCTGAATGCTCTGTCGAAGCTTGGCGCTTTGGTTGAGGGCATTCGGGTCTTCGCCGTTGGCGGATGCCCACGCGGGGCCGGCCTCGGCGTCGATGGTGACGAGTGCGGTGAGATACTTGCGGCGGTCGCCGATCACCACGGCTTCGTCGACGAGCTCGTGGTTCTTGATGGCGGCCTCGAGGTTCTTCGGCGTGATGTTCTTGCCCCCGGCCGTGATGATGATGTCTTTCTTGCGACCGGTGATGCTGAGGAAGCCGTCTTTGTCGAACGATCCGAGGTCGCCGGAGTGGAGCCAGCCATCGATGAGGGTTGCGTTCGTGGCCTCTGGGTCTTTGTAATACCCCAGGAACACGTTCGGGCCGCTCACGAGAATCTCGTCGTCTTCGGCGATCTTCACGGTGACCCCGTTGACCGCAGGCCCGACGCTTCCATAGCGATAGTTGTCCGGCAGGTTGAAGCTCGTGGGCCCGGTGTCCTCGGATTGCCCGTAGACCTCCAGCACGACGAGATCGAGGCTCGCGAAGAACTCGAGAACCTCGCGTGCGATCGGCGCTGCGCCCGACACGCACACCCGCGCGTGGCCCATGCCAATCGCCGGCTTGAGTTTCGAGAAGATCAGCTTGTTGGCCAGCTTGTAGGACAGCCCCTTCGGACCGTCGGGCGTCTTGTTGGCTTCCCAACCGACCTTCATCGCCCATTTCACCAGCTTCGCTTTGGCGCCCGTCGCGTCCTTGAGTTTCGCCGCGATCCCCGCGTGGAACTTCTCCCAAATGCGCGGCACGCCAAAGAATACGGTTGGTTGCACCTCTTTCAAGTTCTCCGGCACCGCATCGATCGACTCCGCAAAGTAGATTCGCGAGCCCGTCGTAATGGGCGTGTGAATCGAGAACATCTGCTCGGCGATATGCGAAAGCGGGAGGTACGACAGCGAGCAATCGTTCGCCGACGTCTCCACGATCTCAATCGCCCTCCCGGCCGTCCACGCCAGGTTGTTGTGGCTCAACATCACGCCTTTGGGCGGGCCCGTCGTCCCCGAGGTGTAGATCAGCGTGGCGAGGGCGTTGGGCTCGAGGGCGTCGATGCGGTCGTAGTATTCCTTCTCGTCGACTTCGTCACCCTTCGCCATGAACTCATCCCACGACATCACCATGTCGTCGGCGATCGACGGTGCACCCTTCATCATGACGACGTGCTTCAAGTTGGGCATGTTGGCCCGCTCTGCCTTGACCTTCTCCCACTGCCCTGCGTCTTCGCACACAATGATCGGCGCTTCGGCGTGCGACACGATGTAACAGACCTCGGCGGGTGAACTGGTGGTGTAGATCCCGGCCGGTGCGCCCCCGACGCCCATCGCCG
>JBATTM010000183.1:0-2876 GCA_049670545.1 Polyangiales bacterium | reverse complement strand
TGGTTGTCATCGAAGCGAGGAGGTCGGGGACCGATTTGGGGTCGACCGTTTCGGTTTGGGCGGTCCAGACGAGATCCTTCGTGGCGACTGAGTACAAGTACGTCTCCAACACGAACGTCTTGCTGGTGTCGAAGTAACCGGGTTGGTGTACCTCGGTGAACGTGCTCGCGTAGAACGTGTGGAATCCGCCGAAGCCCATGGCCCAACCCCCGCCCGGAACGAAGGCAATGGTCTTCCTGGGTTTGTTGATTCGTCTCCCCCGGGTGTAGTTGGTCGTCTGGGTATCGACGCTGAGGAGCCGCGTAATCAGGATGCCGTCGCAATGCTGGGCTTCCAGCGCACGCTCGATCCGCTCTTCCGATAGCAGCGTGCTCTCGGGCAAGCTCTTCCAGCTCGCGTGGGCGCCGCCCCCTTCTTCACAATCGCGGACGCGAACGCATCCTCGAACGCGATTCTCCCCTGTTGATCTTCTGCCACGCCAATGACGAACAGCTGCTTGAAGACCGTGTCTTCGAAGCCCGGGTTCCGAAAGCTTTGGGAGATCTGAGTGGCCGTTGAACTCTTACAGGCGACGAGCCCGAGGAGAAGGAACACACCGAGCACAGCGAACGACAGTCTGGTCATCGCGGAGAGACTACGTCGAAACCCGACCGCGGGCACCGCGAAGTGATACGCGAACCGACCGGCAGACGGCGCACGAGGAGTCGCCCGGCTCACGAGATCCGCCGCCCTTCGTCCCCACCCTGGGCGCCGCCCATGGTGACGAGGGTGACCAGTTCGAGGTCAGCAGTGCCCTCCCAGACGGTCGTCTTTGGGGGATTGAGGTGGAGTTCACGGTCGCAGTCGGGGGTCCGAACTCCGAGAGCCGTCTCCCCTGCCGCTCCGGCCGCCCGCTCGAGATCTTCGAAGGTGAATCGAGTCGAATCCGTGTAGTGAGAGATCGGGCGGAAGGTGATCTCGGCGCCGCCCGCGGTGAAGAGCTCGTCGAAAACCGACTGGAGCTCGGGACGGAGGGCGATCTGCGTCATGAGATGGCTGAGGATGAGGGGGCTAATGATCAACTCCCCGCGGGCGCCGGTGACCAAACTGGCGTTGTCGGGGTCTAACAATTCGAGGATCACCGTGGGCTTCGTTTCTCGGTTCTGCAGGAACTCATCGGCCACGAGGGATCCGATCAATGTGCGTGCGTCCGACTCTTCCGTCGACTCCATCCAATCGCTTCCCATGAAGAGAACGCTATCCGTCCTATCCAGCGCGAGGGTCGCGAGGTCGTCCGGATCCGTGAAATCGACGACGCTGTGCTCCACCACCAGGGAATCTGCAGCTTGTGGAACGTGCCGAAGCATCGCCTTGCGCTGATCGACGAGTACCGCGGCGCCGATTCGAACTTCGTATCGCTCGTCGCCGTACGTCCCGAACTCCGCCAGCAGCGAAGGTACGCGGTGATTCCATCCAAGGATGAGCACGCGACGTGGCTCAGCCGACGCACTGTAGGGCTGTGGATCGCGACTTGCGCGAGGCACGCGAGTTCGTACCGGCGAGTCGGTTGGTTTGGACTCCTCGTAGCAACGCGCCAAGAGCACAAGCTTGTCCCCCTCCTCCATCCGTGTGCCAGGCGGCGCGTTGAGGATGGGCGTGAACCCGCCTGGCGATTGTCGAACGAGCCCCATCAGTACCGCGTCCGGACAGTGTCGGTGAAGCTTCTCGACGTCGAGGCCAACGAGGGCTTCCGCCTCACGAATGTAGATCTCGTTGCCCTCGCGGTGCGTGAGCAACTCGTCGTACGCGCGAGAGAGTCCGGGATGCCTGATGTTCTGTGCGAGCAACCGACTGACGATTCCGTCGCTCGACACGATTTCGATGTCGCCGTGATAGGCCTTGCGTGCCAGATGCACTTTTCTCGCCTCGAAGATCTCGGCAACGACACGAGGGCGAGGCTCTCCTGCGGTGGCCATGGCGTCCAACGACATCAAGGTCTTGATCGTTTGCGTGTCGCTTTGGGCGAACCCTTGGTCGAAATCTGCGCCAGGAATGAGAATCGCCGATGCGTGGGCCGCGTCGACTCGAACGAGGTGCTCCGGTCGCAGAGGAGACCCTGAACGAATCGTGACGCGGCGTTCGTCCCACGCGGGGCCGACGGCGTCTCGAAGATTCTGCGCGAACGCGGCCGTGACGGTATTCGCCAACAGCACGATGTGGACACCGTGGCCGCCCCTCCGCTGCAAGAAACGGCGCGCACGCCCTTGCGACAGGAGAAGCTCACGAATGATGGCGTCGGTGCGAGTCGTCCATCCGAGGACGAGAATATGGCCGTCGCGGACGACCGGTGTGAGACCGCTCTCGAGCTTCTCCATCCGGGCGTCCAGCCATTGCGTCATGATCGCGACGAGCGCGCCCAAAAACACGACGTACCCCAACAGCGTCAGTGCGACCGACAGCGTTCGATTCACGAGGCCGGCGTCGTCGCCCAGGTAGCCCGGGTCGGTCAGACGCAGGAACGACCACCAGGCCGCGTCGGACAACTCGCCGAACCCTCGTCCCAAGACCAGCACGAGAACGCCCCCTGCCAAGGAGATCACCATCACGGAAAGAGCCGCGAGCGACAACCGGTGAAAGGGACCCCGAACCAGCCAGCGCTCGATGGCGAACTTCGCGCGATCCAAGGGGCGAAACGGCATCTGAGGCTGTTGTTGTCACACGCGCGGTGCGGCTGCACCCGAAAACCGACACGTGTCTCGCGTCATGGTCGCGGACGAGCAGACTCTAGCAGAGGGTCCAGATGAAAACGCTTATTGGGGGCGTTTCGGTCTTTCGGTTGTCGCTGTCGGTCACCTCGAGGACGATCAGGTGCTCGACCCCGAAGCAGTCGTCAGAGT
>JBATTM010000182.1:0-16127 GCA_049670545.1 Polyangiales bacterium | reverse complement strand
GTCCCCTTTTTCGAGCAGTATGGTCTTGTCATGAACCCGGACTCTCCCCTTGACGGCCGCGTCGCTCTCGTGACGGGCGCATCGAGCGGCATCGGTCGCGCGATCGTAGAGGCACTCCTCGATCGCGGCGCACGCGTCGTCTTGTCTGCGCGTAGGCGGGAGCGGCTCGAAGCGGCGACCGTCGGGAGGCCTTCCGGCCAGACGATGATCTGCCCTGCTGATCTCCGACGGGAAGACGACATCCTCGAGATGTTTGCAGCCATTCGTGCCGCATGGGGGGGCGTCGAGATCCTGGTCAACAGCGGCGGGCTCGGGCGAAGCGCGCCTCTCGTGGATGGCGCCACCGAGGACTGGCGAGAGATGTTGGAAGTCAACGTGCTCGGATTGAGCATCTGCACGCGAGAAGCGCTACGAGACATGCGACGGGAGGATCGCGGACACATCGTGCACGTCTCGTCGATGGCAGCTCACCGTGTTCCTTCCGGAAGCGGCGTCTATGCGGGCACCAAGTTCGCGGTTCGCGCGCTGACTGAGGGCCTCCGTAAGGAGTTGCGTGAGCTGGGCAGTCGAATTCGGGTCACTGCGCTGAGCCCAGGCTTCGTCGAGACCGAGTTCGCAGAGGTCTATCACGGCTCCGCGTCCGCCGCAGAGCATACCTATGGTCGCTTCAAAGTCCTCGATGCGGTCGATGTGGCTTCCACCGTCTTGCACGTTCTCGAGGCTCCGCCCCACGTCGAGATCCACGATGTCTTGATGCGCGGAACACAACAACCCACGTAGCCGCTCCCACGCCTTTCGCGCCCGAAGGTGGCTTCGTCTAGATGGTGTCCCAGCGAAAGCTCTCGGTCTCGAACGCATCGTCTGCGAGTGCCTTGAGCAGTTCGTCGTCGTTGGTGTCGATTCGCCGGAAATTGCGCTTGATGCGGACCTTCGCGGCGCGTGTGAACGCCTTGAGGATGTCGATCTCGCGCGCTGCGGCATCCACACCGTTGGCCTCGATGGAAGACTGGACGCGGCTGATCGTGCTCGCCATCACGAAGAGATCGATCATGATTTCGGCGAGCCGGTGGCTCGCGAATTGCTTTCCGATGATCCCCTTGCCGTGTTTGCGCAAAATCCGGTCGGTCGCTTGGGCCAGGTAGCGCGTGTCCTCTTCGAAGATCTTGGCTTGGCCTTGGATGGCTTCGTGAATGTTCTTGAAGCTCGACTCGCCGCCAACCCCCGAGCGGAGGGACGCGTGCTTTCGCGCGTAGTCTGACAACACGCCGAAGCCCTTGATCGGGTGGTTGAAGATGTCTTTCATGGTTGAGGAAAGCTCTTGAAGCTGGCTTGCCACATCATTCATCGCGGTGAGGGCGATGAGGAGCCGCAGAATCTCGTTCGTGCCTTCGAAGATGCGATTGATGCGGCAGTCGCGGACGATTCGTTCGTACGGGTACTCCTTCATGAAGCCGTTGCCGCCAGCGATCTGCAACGCCTCGTCCGCGGTCTTCCATAGACACTCGGTCGCGTAGACCTTGGAGATCGCAGCTTCGACTTGGTATTCCTTGTATCCGCCGTCGATGAGCCCGCCTACCATCGTGACGACCGCCTCCGACGTGTAGCAATCGATCACCATCTGCCCGACCTTCTTTTTGATGAGGCCGTAGCTCGAGATGGACTGGCCGAAGGTCTTGCGTTCGTTTGCCTGCATCGTCGACATCTTGATGAGGTTCTTCATGGCGCCTACGGAGCCGCCACCAAGGCCAGTTCGACCGCTGTTCAGGATACTCATCGCGACCTTGAATCCCTGACCGATTTCGCCGAGAACGTTGGCGTTCGGGACGCGGACCGCGTCGAGATGCACGGTCGTCGTGGAGCTTGATCGCAGCCCCATCTTATCCTCATGCGGCCCGATGCTGACGCCCTCCATGTCTCGGGTGACCAGGAAGCCGGTCATCTTGCCACGACCTCCTTCGTCGGGTGTCTTGGCGAAGACCGTGAAGAAGTCGGCGATCCCACCGTTGGTGATCCAGAGCTTGTTGCCTGTGAGCACCCAATCGTCTCCGTCACGCACGGCGACCGTCTGGACAGCGGCCGCGTCGGACCCGGCGCCTGGTTCGGTGAGGCAGTACGCGGCGATCATTTCACCGGTCGCGAGCTTCGGCATGTACCGCGCCTTCTGATCGTCGGTGCCAAACAAGAGGAGACCACGCATCCCGATCGAGCTATGCGCACCGATCGTCACGGCCACCGATGCGTCGTACTTGGCGACTTCTTGAAGTGTGCGCGAGTAGGCCATGTTCCCGAGGCCCATGCCCCCGTGCCCCTCGTCGATGACGAGGCCAAACATGCCGAACTCCTTGAGCTCGTCGATGAACTCAGTGGGCAGCTCGCCAGCGGCATCCCATTTTCGGAAGTCTTCCGTCCGCGGGCCGAGCAATCCTTCGAGCGCGCCCGCGATGTCGGTGAGTGTCTCTCGCTGCGCAGCAGATACGGTCGGGAAGGGACAGATGACGTCTTGCTCGATGCGTCCCATGCAAAGGGATCGCATGAAGCTGGTGGTTTCTTTGTCGGCCACGGTCGCTCCTTGTGTGAGGAGCGCATCATGCACCGCGGGTTCGCGATCGTCCACGAGATAGGGCGGGCGCGTCCAGGACTAGCGCATCACGCCCCAGAACGAGGTTCCAGCCCAGAGGCGCCAGGCAAACGAGACGTCCGCCTGGCCACCGCCTACGCCGATGCCCGGCCCGAGCTCGAACAGAAGGAATGGTGTCACTCGGTCACTTGCTTTGATCTCCACTCCGGTGCGGAATAGAAGCGGGATCACCCCGCGCGTGTTGTTGTCGTTGGTGATGTAGACGGCGAACGGAATGGCGCCGCCGGTGACGACACTGACTCGGTCGTGGACATCGATCGATACAGGTGCCGCGGCTTCGGCCTTGATGCCGAACGTGAATGAGCTGGCGCGGTTGCCTGCGAGGAGAATTCCAGGGGTAAATCTGAACGAGACGTCGTTGGTGACCTTTGATCGAGCCTTGCGGGAGAGATGCCATCGCAGGGGCGCGCTGACGCCAAGTCCGATGCGGATGAACCGCCCACGTCCGAACGCTGCGGCCCAGTCTCCGTAGACCAGCGCCCCCTTGATCGCCCAGTCGAGCTTCTTGGGGCCGCGATTCCCCCATTCGTAAAAGAGACTCGGGTAGCCAACGCCCACGTTGTGTACGTCGTCGTTCTGCAGACGCTTGCCGCCGATGGTCGAGTTTGCGGGGCCGGCCATCGCGGGGCTCGCCAGCGCGAGCACCAACCCCATCACTCCGATCGCTTTCTTCATTGGCACCCCCAACTCTTAACCCCACGAAAAAGGGGACTGTCCCCTTTTAGGAACAGTCCCCGAAAAAATGAAGAAAGTGAGGGTGGGTTACTCGACGATGACTTCGGTCTCGACGACCTCTGCGTCTTGTGACGCGCTGCTGCTGCCGCCCTTGCCCAAGACGCCCCAGAACGTGAGGCCAGCGCCGATGCGCCAGGCGAATGCTGCGCCCGAGCTGCCACTACCAACGAAGATTCCGGGGCCGAGGTCGAAGTAGAACCACGGCGCCAGTTTTTCGGTGGCGTCGATCTCGACGCCCATGCGGATGAGCAGGGGAATGACTCCGCTATTCCCAAAGTCCTTGTTGATGTTCCACTCGAAAGGAATGTAGCCGCCGGTGACGACGCTCACTTTCTCGTGCACGTCGATCGAGACGGGTGCCCCCACCTCCGTGCGAATGCCGAAGGTGAACGTGTTGGCCACGTTTCGTGACATCAGAATGCCCGGCTTCGCGAGGATCGCGATGTCGTTGGTGACCTTCGCACGTTCTTTCGTGGCGAGATGCCAGCGAACGGTTCCGTTCACGCCGAGACCGATCTTGATGAAGCGGCCGCTGCCAACCACGGTGGGCCAGGTGCCATAGACGAGGTCTCCGCCGAGCGCCCAGTCCAGGTTCCCTGCTCCCCTGTTCCACCACTCGTAGGTCATGGATGGATATCCCACGCCTGCGCTGTGGACCATGTCTTGCTCAAGCTTCTTCGCACCGATCGTCGAGTTCGCCGGTCCGGCGAGGGCGGGACTCGCCAATGCGAGTACCAGAATAAATACACCTGTAGCTCTCATGTCCAGCTGCTCCTTCCCCAAAAGTGGGCCAAGACTAGGCGACAAATGCGCACCTCGCTAGTGAATAGCGCACACCTGAAGCACGATTCTGAATATCGCGAAAACATAGTTATTACAAAGATTTATGCGGTTTGCGCCACGAGCGCTTGACCCAAGCGGTGCATCGCCGCCATATCCCGCGCCATGGAGGAACGTATGCGAGTCATCGTGTTGCTAGTGACCCTCGGCGTGATCGTGGGATGTGAAAACCCTGGCGCGAAGGTCCAAAGCGCGACCGTAGAGGAGGCATCTGAGCCCGCTGTGCCCGCCGACCCGGCCGTCAAAGTGGGCCCTCAGCTCCCGTTGACGCCGGAGAACACGAAGATCGAATTCGTGGGCGCCAAGGTGACCCAGAGCCACGAAGGCGGCTTCACGAGGTTCGCTGGCACCGTGGATGTCCGCGATCCGCTCGAAGCCAGCATCATTCGGATCGAGATCGAGACGGCTTCGCTCTATGCGGACAAAGAGAAACTCACCAAACATCTCAAGTCGCCCGACTTCTTCGATGTGGCCAAGTACCCCTCCGCGAGCTTCAACTCCACCAAGATCGTGAAGACCGGAAGTGGGCACAGCATCACGGGCGACCTCACCCTCCACGGCCAGACCAAGTCGATCACGTTCCCTGCGACGATCGCGCAGGGTGCCGACGGCGGCATTTCAGGAAACGCCGAGTTCGCGATCGATCGTCAAGACTTCGGAATCAAGTACCCGGGAATGCCGGACGACCTGATCCGCGACAAGGTCGTGATCAAACTCAAGCTGAACGTTCCGCCACAGACCTAGCCCACGCCTCTGCACTCGGCCAAGGTTGCAGCTCACGAAGATCGCGGACGTTGACCGTGCCCGTTTCGCGGATCCCGGTCGCGGCGTCTGCGATCGCGTAGGCCATCGTCTGCTGCCCCATGGGTTGCGATTCGACGAAGATACAACGCAGCTCGCCTTCTTCGAAACCGCACTGTGACTGCACGGCCTCGAGAAGCTGAAGGTTGTGGAGGTGTCCATCGCCGAAGTTCCACCCGATGACCACACCGGCGACGAGTTCGCCGTCGAGGTACTCGTACTCATCGATGTTCGCGACGGCTTTGGGCAACAGAAGCTGGAGTGCCCGCCCTTGCAAGTGCATCGCGCGAAACGCAAGCACCTTCGAAATCACGGCGGTGATGGTGTCCTCATCGTACAGAGGGGCGAGCTGATCCTGGACGCGAGGCGCGAGCTTCGTGAGGTGTGAATCGAGCTTCTTCGAGTTCTCGCCTCTGAACAACCAGACGCCATAGGGCCAGTTTCCGGCGTAGTAACGCATCGACATGAGAAACGAGACTCGCGATGGAACGAGGTTGCCGTACAGAGGAACGAGGAACACCGAGAACACGAGAAACGCGATGAGTGCTGGTGAACCGAGGGTGAACGCACTCACGTCGGCGTAATGACCGAAGAGCACGAACGCGCCGTAGACCATGATCACGTTCCACTCGATTGGTACCCCCATCGGGATGCTGCTGGTGATGAACGTGTGGAACAGCACCATCACCGTGAGAGCGACGACCGTGGTAGTGCCTCCGTCGCTGAACAGGAGAACGAGAGGGAACGAGTATTCGACCACGGTGCCAGCGTGCGCCATGAAATGCGCGAGCTTCGAGGGACGAAGGTCGTCTGGATAGTTTCGAAAGAGGCGTTTTCGAATCGAACCAAATCCGGTCAGGGGGCTGTTACTCTGCATCACGGCGACAACAGACGGAAAGTGGTGGTTGAGCTTCGAAGTCGCGGCCCACATCCAGACCGCGACCCAGACGAACTTGGATCCGGGGATCCACTCCGCCGCGAACAAGAACACCACGAGCGCTGCGTAGTAGTGCTCAGCGCGTGAGGCGAGCCAGATCGTCTTGTCGGCAAGCCCGAGAATCGGGAGGATGATCACCGGTGTCAGGAGAAGGGGGAGGTCGAGTTCGGGCGCGAGCAGGGCGCGGAAGAGCGACGCGAGGTAGGCGGCGTACAGCGAGACGTCGAGCCATGAGCGCGTGTGTCCGCCCAAGATCGGCGCATCCGGAAACAACGCCATCTTCGTGGTGCCTGGGCGAAGGAAGTAGAGCGCGCCGCCGAATGGAGGGCTGTACCGACCGGTGAGCGGACCGCTGCCGCACCCGAGCCCGATCGCCTCGAACGCCATGCTCCAGAGGACGGCTTTCTGGAACGCAATGGGCTCGAAGTACCAAGTGCGGATCGATCGGAGATCACCGAGCCCCTCGGTGAAGCCGCAGAAGAGGCTCCACGCCCACACATAGAAGGCGACCTTCAGCACGTACACGATGTAGATGGGCCAGGGCGTCCCGTAGCCCTGAAGCGCCCACGACTGGCAGACCAACTTCGTTCGCTCGGGGAAGGGCTTCTTCTTCCACTCGGCGATGTCGTAGGGCGGTAACTTGGGGCTGAGCATGACTGTGTAGAGCGCTATGTATCATCTGGGCGCGCACGAGAGAAACGCCAAAGAAGCATCTCGAGGCTTGCGCGTCGGGCCGGCATCGGAGAGTCTCGCGAAGCCATGTTTGATATGAAACGCGCAGTTCTTTCAGTGCTAGCGATTGGGGTCGCCGCGTGCGGTGGCACAAGCGGGGGCGCGGGAGGCGCAGGTGCGGGAGGCGCGGGAGGCGCAGGCGCGGGAGGTGCAGGCGGTGACGGTGCTCCTCCGAATGAGCTCGTCCGCGAGGCGATCGAAGGATTGGCGCCGGCGGCGAACATTGGGCACCGGGGTACTGGTCCCACGCGGGAGGGCCACGCGTTTCCAGAGAATTCGATTTCATCATTCGTCGCCGCAATGGCCGAGGGTGCGGATGGCGTCGAACTCGATGTCGAGATCACGGAGGACGGCCGGATCATCGTGATGCACGACGACGATCTCGATCGCACGACCGACTGCTCGGGGTGTGTGAGTGCCTTTACGTTCGATGAAGTCCGTGCGTGTCGTCTTCTCGACGGGGCAGGGGACCCCACCGACGAGCATCCGCCCACACTCAGCGAGGTGTACGAAGTAGTGCCCAGCCCGGCACTGATCAATGTAGAACTGAAAGTCTATGGCCCCGGATGCGTGACGCCGACCACCGACGCGGAAGCTTTGGTCGATGCGACACTCGTCGAAATCGCAGGGCTCAGGGTCGAAGGCCGGACGTTCTTTTCATCGTTCGACTCGAACGCCGCCGCGTTGGTCAAGGAGCGGGAGCCAACCTACTACTCGGCGCTCTTGTACACGAGCCCAGAGGAAGCCGATGACAAGCTCGCGGATGCGATCGCCGCTGGGCTCGATGCAGTGCACCCGTTCTTTCTGGTCGAGCCCGACGCGGTGCAGGACGCGCTCGAGTCGGGGCTTCAGGTCAACGTCTGGACGGTCAACACGGCCGGGCAGATGGAAGCCAACATTGCCAAGGGAACGACGGCCATCATCACCGACACGCCCGCGACTCTTGCTGGGTTGATTGGCGACTGATTGCAGTAGTGGCCGCGGGGCGCCAGACTGGGTCGATGCGTCTTTCGTGGCTTGTCTTCCTGTTGGTTCTGCTCGTCGGCTGTTCGGGGCTCATGCAAAACATCGGGGCCCGATGGGTCACCCGACAGCTCGCGTCCGAGTTCGATCTCGACGATGCGCAGACCGCCGACACGAGAGCTTCGGTCGATCGTCTGATCGTCAGGGCGCCGAGTGTCATCGGTCCTCCGGTCGACCTCATCGTCGCGACGACGGATCGCGCGATCGCCAAGGGAATGACGGAACGAGATCTTCAGGCGATCGAGCGACAGGTCGACAAGCTTCTCGACGACGTCGCCGGGCCCGTGATCGACGAAGCTGCTCCCATTCTGGCGACCCTCACCGACGCTCAGATCGACCACGCCGCAGCGCGTTTCAAAGAGCGATTCGATGAAATCCGGGAGAAGCTTGCGGAGCCTGCGGATGAGCGCCTGGAGGATCGCCAAGACAAGTTCGTCGAGGCGATCGAGGAATGGACGGGCGAGCTCAGCGACTCCCAGGAGGGGTCTCTCCGTCAGTATGTGACCCGTTTTCCAGACGACGGGGGGTTGCAGCTCGCGGCCGACGAGGGCCGTATCGGGGAGATCGAGCAGGCGCTTCGCCGCCACGAGGGACCGGGCGCGGTGCGTGAGACACTCTGGAAGGCGTGGTCGGAGCGTGAAGACTGGGGGCCCGAGGCGCGAACACCAGAAGAGCGTCGCGCGGAGAGCCGCAAGACACTGCTCTTCATCTACGGAATGCTCGACGCGAAACAAAAGGCTCACGCAAGCGCCCACCTCCACGAGCTCCACACCAAGGTGAAGCGTTTCCTGGGGCTGGTCGACGCGTAACGCTAGAAGAGCCAACCCAAGTTGAGTTGGGTCACGTGGCTATTGGTGCGGAACTCGGTCTTGCTGAGGCTGTTGAGGCCGATGGTGTAGTTGAAGTCGACGTTGATCGGGCCGATGTCGAACTGGGCACCGAGGCGCATGCCCGCCTGGTAGATCACCAGTGGAAGCCCCGGGATGTCTTTGGGTTTGAACTTCAACCCTTTGCGGGTGTTGGGCGTGCTCACGAAGCCTCGAATGTTGAACTTGCTGACCCACCCGCCGTAGAGGAACAGTTTGAAGAGCGGATTCGCGTAGGGCACGTATCCCGCGGTGATCGGGATGTCTAAGGAGTTCATCTGCGCGTTGCGCCCGACGATGTCGAGTTGGAAAGGGCGACCTTGCTCTTCGGCGATCAGCGCCATGGTTTCGGTGACCTGAAACTGAAACCGGCTGAACCCCATGCCGATCTCGCCGAAGACCTTACGGGACGTGACCCGTGCGCTCACTCCCCCCTGCCAGCTGACGAAGCTCGAGCGCTGTCGGCCACCGATTTCTGTTCCGTCGGGCAGTTCGATCTCTGGCAATCGTGGAACGAGCGTGGTGCTGCCCACGCCGAAGAACACTTTGATGTCGAGCTTCGGCACTGCGGATGCGGTCGCCGGCACGAGTGACACGGCCGCACACACGATGAGCCATCCGAGGAGTGGGAGTCGCCTGGTCATCTTCCGTGGGCCCGCGCGACGCCTGATCAGGCGGGGAACAGGTATTCCTTCCCGTCGAGGACGAACTTCTTGTCCATGATGCGTGGCCACATCGGCTTCACGTGGAGCTTCTCCTCCTGCCACTGCTCATGCTCTTTCTTGAGCTTCTCGTAGAGCTCCGGCATGTCTTCGCGAAGGTTGATTTTCTCCGACTTGTCGGTGATGAGGTTGTACAGCTCGGCCCATCCATCGCGGGTGCTCAAGATGAGCTTGTAGTCGCCGTCGCGAATCGCCCAGATGTGATCGGCGCGCCAGAACAGCGCCTCGTGAGGGCGCTCCTTGTTCTCTCCATTGACGTAGGGAAGAAGGTTGACCCCGTCGTACTCGCGGTCGCTCGGGAGCGCACCGCCGGCTGCCGCCACGGACGTGACGTACACATCTGCAGACGACACCGGGTACGCGTATCGGGTTCCAGCCGGAATCTTGCCCTTCCATTTCATCATGAAGGGGACGTTGATCCCGCCCTCGAACTGCGTGAGCTTGCCGCCCTTGAGCGGGCCGTTGTCGGTCGCGTGCGTGTAGGAAGCGCCGCCGTTGTCGCTCAACAGGAAGATCAGCGTGTCTTCCTCGATGCCGAGGTCTTTGGTCTTCTGGTGGATGGCGCCAACTGCGTCGTCGAGGGCCGAGATCATGGCGTAGTAGACGCGCTTGTTCTCGTCTTTGACGTGTTCGTACTTGCAATAGTAGTCGACGGGCGCCTGGAACGGAACGTGAGGAGCCGAGAATGCGCTGTAGATGAAGAACGGCTCGTCTTTGTGGTCCTCCATGAATTTGATCGTTTCGTCGCGAAACGCGTAGGTGAGGTACTCGTCGACGATGATCTCCTCGCCGTTGCGCATCATCGCCGACTGGTCCCGGCGCCCCGTCTTCCACTGGTGCTGTGCGCTGAAGGACGCGTGTTCGTGATTGATGACGCCGGACCAGTTTCTCTGTGGAGTGTAGAGCGAGAATGCGCCGTAGAAACCGAACTGGTAGTCGAACCCGCGTGCCATCGGCAGCTGCTCGCGATGTACGCCGAGATGCCACTTGCCGATCAGGGCGTTGGTGTAGTCGTACTTCTTGAGGATCTCGGAGAGTATGATTTCGGATGGCGGCACGCCCTGCTTGTGCACCTGCCACGCGGCTGGGAACGACGGCCTTGCCTTCACGACGAACTCACCGGTGTCGACAATCCATCGACCGGAGATGTATTCGATGAAGTTGGTCGGGTAGAACTCCATCACTTGCGTCTCGAATCCGTAGCGGTTTTGGACGCGGCCGGTCATGAGACCCGCGCGCGATGGCGCACAAGTGGGGGCTGTCGTGTAGCCCTCTTCGAAGATCACACCCTCGGCGCCGATCTGATCGATGTGTGGAGTCGAGATATGCTCGGCGCCGTACGCCGAGACTTCGTATTTCCCGAGATCATCCGCCAGGAGAACGATGATGTTCGGGGGGCGAGGGGGTGAGGCAATCGGTGCGTCGAGAAACGCCTCCTTGCGCTCCTCCATGTTCTTGTTCCACTTGATGCGCCATTTCATGCGCGTCACGGAACAGCTCACCAATACCAAGCTGATGCCGGCGAGCAGCAGCATACGCAGACGGCGATCTCTCATGATCCGCCGCCAGTCCTATCCGTTTGGGGCCGGGTTGGCAATCGTTATTCGCCGGCGTTTGGGTCTGCGGGCAGGGGCGCGCTCTAGTAGCTGACGGCTTCGGCCGTCCAGCTGCCTAGGGTACATCGATCGACCGTGGGGATCCCGGTCGCCTGGGCGCTGCCTGAAGCGGTGTTGCCGTCGAAGGTTCCCTGGATCTCGACGGTCACGGCCCCTTCTTCGAGGGTCACCAGGAACGATCCGTCGTCCCTGATCGATACGGTGTCCACCGTACGGATATCGAAGCTGCAGGGCTCGTCTGTGGGGGTGGTGCCGCGATTCTCCACCAGGAGATCGACGGAGTAGGGCTGGGGGTCCGCCGGGTCGATGTTGCAGGCCTCAGCCGCCTGGAGACGGCTCCCGTCTGCGCTCACGTAGAGGCATAGCGCCCAACCGTCGGCCGGATTCTCGAGGGTGCCCATCTCGCCAACCCACAGGCCTGGCGTGACACCAGCACCACCCGCGCCACCGGACCCGCCGCCGCCGCTATCGTCGCCGCAGCCGGCTGCGATCGTCGAGAACGCGAAGAACACCAAGCACGCGACGCGGTGGAAACTCATGACGCGCCGGGATATCACGAAACCACGGGGACTCCAACGCCCGTTCAGCTACGCCCTCGAACCACCGATGCGCGCGGATCTACGACTCGCAACTTGGCGCGTGTCATCCTTTGACAGGTCGGGTGACGCCAGTCTACTAAGCCCTTCGATGAGCGAAACCCCTGAAGACTTGAAACCGGGATTCCCGTTTTCGTTGGTCAACAAGCTCGATGGCCTGAGCAAACAGTTGATCCCCATCGATGCAGAACGCGTCATGAAGCTTGCGGAGCGCGTCACCGGGTTGAACGATTTCGGTGGCGGGAGTTTTCGCTCCAGGCTGGATTCGGCGGTGTTGGGGATCAACGAGGCCGACCTCAACACAACAGGCCTTCTCGGCGCTCGCTACCTTCTCAATTGGCATCTCTCGAATCGCCTTCGGGTCATCGATTTTGCGAAGCGACATCCGGAACTCGATGAACGCACGATCGAGCAGCCGATCGTGATCACAGGGTTCTTTCGGACCGGTACGACGTTTCTTCACAACGTGCTCGCCGCTGATCCCAGCAATCGTGTCGCCCAAGCGTGGGAGCTCTCTTTCCCAGTCGGGCGCCTCGGTGACCCCCTTGGCGATGTCGCGTTTCGCCAAGCGCAAGCCAAGTTCACGTTCGGCTTCAACCAGACGGCGATTCCGGACCAGGGTGTCGCGCACCACGTCACGCCCGAGTCCTACGAGGAGTGCTTCTTCCTCCTCGAGAACGACATGGCGGTTCTCACGTTATGGATAGCGTTCGCGGCCTATTCCTACGCGATGGAGATGCTCGAGTGGGACATGATGGAGCCCTACGCGTTCCACAAGGTGCAGCTCCAGATCCTGGATGCGCAGCGGTCTGCCGAGCGGTGGGTCTTGAAGTGTCCATGGCACATTTGGAACATGGATGCGCTCATGGCGATCTACCCCGACGCGCAGGTGATTTTCACTCATCGAGACATTACGCAAGCGCTTGCTTCGCATTGCAGCCTGGCGGCGCGGATGGCGTCCAAGCTACGCAGGAGTCTCGACGTCGAGGAACTCGGTGCCTTCTGGCTCGAGTACACGCGGATTGGGCTGGAACGCGGGATGGCCGCGAGAGAAACCATTCCCGCCTCGCAGCTCTACGACATCCGACTGCGCGACATGATGGCTGACCCGCTTTCGACGCTCGAGGATCTGTATCGGCACTTTGGCTTGCCGTATGACGATCAACTCGCGGCGATCTTCGAAGCGCGTATCGCCGACAAGCCGACCGCGCAGGAAGGTGAACACGACTACCACATCGAAGACTTTGGCCTCACCGACGCCAAGGTGCGCGAGGTCCTGTCAGCATATAACGAGCGCTTCGGGGTCTAGCTGACGGACGCCGCTTGACCGGGTCCTGGGTGGCGACTAATTCCGCTCCGCAACCGGGCGCTCGATGCGCCCTGAGGGAGAGTTCCATGACAAGTCGATCACTCATCATTGGCGCAGTAGCGGCGCTTCTCACACTGGGCGCGTGTAGCAAGGGCCAAACGGCCGACTCCGCTGCGTCGGCGGCTTCGTCGGACCCGGTACTTCTGATCGAGGCGGGCGCCGAGCCTCGGAGCGAGCTTCGGTACAAGATCACCGACGGCACGATCACCAAGTCCAACATGGACTTCCGGTTGGCGACTCTTGCGCAAACTTCCGCGGCGACGGCTTTGGCGGTCGTGCCCGGGGTGCGCCTTCACATCGTCTCGGGGCCGTCCATGCGGACTGATGATGGCATCCAGTTCGAGGTGAACATCGACAAGGCCGAAGCCATGATTCCCGAGGGTGTCGATCCCGCCGTTGCAGAGGACCTGCGCCAGAGCGCGGCCATCCTCGACAAGGTGGGTGGGGCCGTCGTCATCGACAATCGAGGGTTCGTTCGGTCGACGAAGCTCAACCAGCGAGCCAGCAATCCAGATCTGCCGCCGAGGCTTCTCCTGAGGCTGATCAATGCTCGAACGACCTTGGCTCGTGTGGTGCTCCCAGCAGAGCCCGTTGGTGTGGGCGCCCAATGGGAAGCCGAAAAGGAAATCGTCATCTACGGATTCCAGATCAAGCAGGTCGACACCTACACGTTGGTCGACAGAGTCGGGGACGAGATCAAACTGAGTGTGTCGGTCGTGCAGACCGCACAGCCTCAAACCGTTGACTTTCCCGAGGACGGGGTTTCGCTTGCGGTTGAGAACATGAGCGCCAAGGCGCGAGGTGAGATCGTCCTCAACCTCAACGCGCTCGAGTCGGATGCAGCTGCTGCAGGCGAATCGAACAGCGTGTTGATGGCGTCCAGTGAAGGGGCGACCCAGAAGGTCGAAGTATCGGAGGCGTTCGAAGTGCGGATGACGAACACGACGGCACTCGAGTGAGGACGAATCTCTCGAGGCACTTCGACCTCGACGAGGTGCGGAGGCTCTACAAGGCGGAGCTTCCGACGCCGGTCGACGTGCTCAATTGCATCCACTTCAAGGATCAGGAAGCGTATCGCTGGTACGGTGTTCTCGTGATTCCCACGCTCAGGGCGGTTGGGGGCCGCGTGGGATGGTTCGGGGTCCACACCACTTCGTTCGCCGGTGAACCGCAAGCAGAAGAACTCGGGGTCGTCCGCTACCCGAGTCAGCGTCGCTTTTTCGCGCTGGTGCTGAATCCCTACTACATCGCGGTCGCGAACCCGCAGCGGCTCAAGGCGGTGCGGAAGTTCCACGCCTCGTTCACACACTCACCGTGCGCGCTCGAACCTCTCAGGCGAAGCGGGTGGGTCCTTGCCCTGCACCACCGCGCTGGCACTCAGGCCAACCGAGCACTCGAAACACTGCTCGACCCTACGGGTGCCAAGCTCGCGTATCATAGCGAAGAAACCTCACCGATCGTCATTGCGAAGAAGTCTCATCCTGCCAACACGAATCCCCTGGTGTATCCGAGCACGACGCTCTTCGCGTACCCTACACAAGAGCAATGCGAAGAGGCGATCACGCCAGGCCTTCTCAACCAGCTCAAAGAGATCACAGGGAGCGACATCTCTCTGCAGCTCTACCGCCGTCAGCGTCGCTCCGAAGCACTTCCCCGTCCGCTCCTCCGATTCCTACGAAAAGCCTCGCCGTCGTCACCGACTTAACCCCACCTAAAAGGGGACTGTCCCCTTTTTGTGGGGGTTAATTGGGGGAACGGACTTATGATCGGTGGGTGAGTGAGTCGTTTGATGCGGTGGTGGTGGGAGCCGGGCCGAATGGGTTGAGTGCGGCGGTGGCGCTAGCGCAGGGCGGGGCCTCGGTGCTGGTGATCGAAGGTGCCGATGAGATCGGTGGGGGCACGAGGACAGCGTCTCTTACCCTCGATGGGTTTTCGCACGACGTGTGTTCGGCCGTGCATACCACCGGAATCCTCTCGCCGTTCTTCCGTACCCTGCCGCTCGAGGCTCACGGTCTCCGCTGGATTCGTCCCCCGGCGTCGGTTGCGCATCCACTCGACGACGAGCCGGCGGTCATGCTTTGGCGCTCGGTGCAAGACACGGCGGCGGGGCTCGGCATCGACGCGCGGAGCTACTCGCGTCTCGTGACGCCCTTCCTCGACAACCCTGAAGGCTTCTTCGGCGATGTGCTCGGCCCCCTCGGGCGACCGAGCCATCCCGGCCTTTTCATGCGCTTTGGGCTCAATGCGATGTGGCCGGCCACGTGGCTCGCGAAGGCGCGCTACCACGGCGAACGCGCCAAAGCGTTGTTCGCTGGCTGCGCTGGCCACAGCATTCTTCCCCTGAATCGGTTCTTCACGGCCGCGCTCGGTGTGATCTTCTCGATCGCGGGGCACGTGGAGCCTTGGCCAGTTGCGGCAGGCGGGTCTGCCGCCATTCCGCGTGCACTTGGCTCCCTGCTGACCTCTCTCGGCGGGGCGATACGGACGGGTCAGACCGTGACAGAACTCGGCGACCTTCCACCCGCGCGCGTGTACCTCTTCGACACGAGTCCCAATCAGCTGGCGGCCATCGGACAACCCGTGCTTCCGCCGGGCTACGTTCGTCGCCTGCTCCGATATCGATATGGACCAGGGGCCTTCAAGCTCGACTGGGCGCTCGATGGATCGATTCCGTGGCGTGATCCCAACTGCCTTCAGGCATCGACGGTTCATCTCGGCGGTACGCTTGCCGAGATCGCCGCCAGCGAAGCCGCGATGTACCGCGGCGAGCACTCGGAGCGCCCGTATGTGCTCTTGTGTCAGCAGAGCCAATTCGATCCCACTCGCGCGCCTGAGGGCAAGCACACCGGCTATGCGTACTGCCACGTACCCGGAGGCTCCACCTTCGACATGACCGACGCGATCGAAAACCAGGTGGAGCGGTTCGCGCCCGGATTCAAGGAGCGAATCCTCGCCCGCCACGTGATGCGAGCCGACGACTTCGAGCGGTACAATCCCAACTACGTGGGGGGCGCGATCACCGGAGGCGTCGCCGACGTGTTCCAGTTATTCACGCGTCCAGTCGCGCGCCTGAATCCGTACACCACACCGAACCCGAGGATGTTCATTTGCTCGGCTTCATCTCCGCCTGGCGGCGGGGTTCATGGCATGTGCGGGTACCACGCAGCGCAGGTTGCCCTTCAGCGCATCGATCGATTCGAGCCGCAGTCGTTACGGTAGGGTGAACCAGTACGCGACCGCGATGAAGACGAA